>JAUUYL010000075.1 GCA_030590485.1 Lentisphaerota bacterium
CACCGTCTACAGGTGTGTGTGTACCGGTCATTGTGAGATCGGCTCCAAAGGTCGCCGCCAGCGGGCCGGCATCATTAAATTCCCAGAGTCCCACCAAACCTGAAGCGCTGTCTATTCCTGTTCCCTGAATATCAAAGTTGTACGGATTTTCGTCAGCATCGTCGTTGGCTATACTAAGCGTTGCCGTGCACAGTCCGAGAACTGATGGCGCAAAGCGAACCGTAAAGGTTGTGCTACCGCTTGCCGGTACAGGACTGGATGCATCCAGCGTGACCGTAAAGTCGGCCGCATCTGTGCCGCTGATTGCGATTTTTGGGTCTCCGGTCAGGTTGAGATCCAACACACCGGCGTTGGCGATGGTAAAGATGTGGTCTACCGTTCCGCCGGCGATATCTGCACTGCCGAAATCGGTGTCGTCTGCCGTGGCGGGTGTTGTGTCACCGTCGGTAATTCCCTGCCCGTTACCGGAAACTGCGATCTCCGGCTCGTTCACTGCGCCGGTTCCCTGAATATTGAAGTTGTACGGATTCTCGTCGGCATCGTCGTTGGCAATAGTAAGCGTTGCTGTACGCAGTCCGAGGACTGATGGCGCAAAGCGAACCGTAAAGGTTGTGCTACCGCTTGCCGGTAGAGGACTGGATGCATCCAGCGTGACCGTAAAGTCGGCCGCATCTGTGCCGCTGACTACGATTTTTGGGTCTCCTGTGATGTTAAGCGCCGCTGCACCGGAGTTGGCGATGGTAAAGATATGGTCTACCGTGCCACCGGCGATATCTGCACTGCCGAAATCGGTGTCGTCTGCCGTGGCGGGTGTTGTGTCACCGTCAGCTATTTCCGTCGCATTGCCGGAGACAGCCATCTCCGGACTTTCCGAGCCGCCGGCGACAACGGAGGTGCCGGCTACGCCCAAATCCGCGGCTTCTGTCGCGTTGAGGCCATGATCAAAGAGCGCCAATGTCGAAACATGCGTCAGTTGCTCCTCAGAGCCATCATCCTGGAACCAATCGAGCGTTCCGCCGACGGTCAGTGTGAATCGGGTATTATCCACAGCACCAGGGTTTAAGGTATCTATCCACAGAACGCCATTGACGTACACAGCACATGTTCCAGCGACCGTATCATACGTCTGGATAATACGATACCATGTGTCAACGAAAGCGGAACTCGCAGAATAACCGCCAAGCCCACTAAATCCAAGTTGGCCTGATGCGTTTACGAACAGGCTTGCGTCAGACTCTCCAGCATGCGTCCAAAGCGCATTCCATGAAGAAACGGTAGTAAATTTTACATCCCACATCAATGAATATTGATTGACTCTGCTGCCCCCGCCGTTAGCGGTTATGCCATGGGGTACCGTATAATGAATTCCATTGGCTACCGAATAGGCACCGTCACTTCCGCCTAGACCATCCACACCGTCTACAGGTGTGTGTGTACCGGTCATTGTGAGATCGGCTCCAAAGGTCGCCGCCAGCGGGCCGGCATCATTAAATTCCCAGATTCCCACCAGCCCGGGAGGGATAGGATCCTTACCCGTACCCTGAATATTGAACGTGTACGGATGCTCGTCGGCATCGTCGTTAGCGATAGTCAGCGTTGCCGTGCGCGTTCCTATCGCAGACGGATCGAATCTTACTGTAAATGTCGTACTCCCGCCTACCTCTACAGGACTCGTTGCGTCTGCGGTGACTGTGAAGTCGGACGCGTCCGTGCCGCTGACGGCTATCTTCGGGGTCCCGCTCAATATAAGCGGTTGTACACCTGTATTATTGATCGTAAAGGTATGATCCACTGTTTCTCCGTCAAACAGCGGATTGCCGAAATCGGTGTCGTCGCTCGCATCTGGCGAGGTGTCCCCATTGGTGATTTCCTGGCTGTTGCCCGAAACCGCGATCTCGGGCTCGTCCAGCATGCAGGTTCCCTTGATATTGAAGTTGTAGGGGTTCTCGTCGGCATCGTCGTTGGCAATGCTGACCGTGGCGGTATACACGTCAAGCACCGACGGTGAGAACCGGATTGTGAAAGTTGTGCTACCGCTGACCACGACAGGACTGGATGCATCTGCGGTAACCGTGAAGTTGGCCGCATCTGCGCCGCTGATGGCTATCTTTGGATCGCCTGACAGGTTGAGATCAAGACTCCCGATGTTGGCGATAGTAAAGTCATGATCGATCGTACCGCCTACAAGTGCGCCTCCGAAATCGCTGCCATCCGCCGTAGCGGGTATCGTGTCACCATCGACGATTTCCTGGCTGTTGCCGGAAACAGTCATCTCCGGTACTGCAATAAAATTAGCTGTAACCGTCATATTTGATGTTACGTTGAGAATTGTCAGCGGATTATCCGTGCTGGTTAAAGAACCTGTCCAATTTACAAACACGTAACCCACAGGTTCAATTGCTGTAACCGCCGGCGCGTCATCGCCTTCAGGCACAACCTCGGACGAACTGCTGACCGTCGAACCGGGAGTGCCATCTGTCTGATATGTTGCACTGTAGGCAACTGCAACGCCTAAAGCGTAAATGTAGCCGGCGTCAGTGCTGACAAAGAGACGCATGTCGGCCGAGGCAAGTCCTGCCGCCCTCCCTATTACCGCTTTACTCCAGAGATTACTGCCGTTAGAGCTGTCGTAAACCGCTACCTTATCGACACCGCCAACGACAAGAAGCTCACCGACCTTAATGATGCTGTTCGCATAATCGCATGGAACAGACCATGCGAAACTTTTGTCGCTGCGAGCAATCGCGGCGAGAGAAGAACCGGTAATAATGTAGGCGTTAACGGGACCAACAATCATACGAGTGGCGTCAAGATGTGTGGCAATAGAAACCCCGGTTTCGGCATTCCATTCCCTCGTTTGATTATGGCCGCTTGCGGTTCCTGATTGGGCATGGCCTTGAATGTAAACAGGTATTGCATCTGTCGTCACAAGCGAGTAGCAACCGCCATTGTTGTTGAATCCCATGGTGCCCAGGCTGCCGCCGTCAGAAAGACTAAACACCTGCGGTATCTTTCTTCCCTGTGTAAGAAAACCGCGAGTTGATGAAAGGGCAATGGCACCCATTGGTGTGCCTGCCCTGGTTGCGGCATATAGACCTGCCCCGCTGTCCGTGCCGGTGTTTGCGTCAATTGAACAAATATAACTGTTCTTCCATGAAACAAGACCCGATGCAAAATATGCTTTTCCGCCAGCTACAGCCACGCCGGTACGAATAGGCCACTTGGGAACAAGATTCCGGTTGTTGCCTATCAGTTGACGGTCTTCGGGCGGGACAGGTGTGTATTTCCAGAGCATAGAACCGTCACTGGAATTGAGACAATAGGCATAACCGTCGTCAGATCCGAAATACAACTTGCCGTTATCGTAAGATGGCGGAAAGCGGACAGGTCCATCGGTGCAGAAGAACCATTTTCTGATGCCGGTGATAGTATCGTAACAATGCACTGCATTATCCACTGAGGAGCCAAAGTAAAGAGAATTGCTGACAATAGTCACAAAAAGAGCATCATCAAAATTTCGCATTGGCGACAGTGGAGAAATAGATGCCCAAGCGTCCCGAGGCGCAGGCCCGGCCCAGGCGGTTTGAGGTGCAGACGGAGACTTGTATGTCCAGAGAACATTGTCCAGCTTGTCTACCAGCAGGCGGTCGGACGATATACCACTTCGCATATTGTCATGCATATAAGCGGGCCAATCTTCGCTTTGTGCATAGCTGCATGCAAGCAGGAACGCTGCGTAAAAAACACATTTTGTTATTTTGTTATTCATTTGTTATTCATTTGTTAATTATTGTTTTTTCACAAATCCAACTGAAGTGTTGAGCCATCCTCCGCATCTACAGCCTCCGCCTCGTTCGGGAGCCAGGAACATGCCTCCTGACGGAATCATGCTGATCCAGCAGCCTGGTCGTATTCCGTCCCATTCACTGGATGTACTGGTGTTGATATTCCAACAAGTCATCGAGTCATGCGGATTATGGAAAATAATGTTTCGTGATGCTGATGTTGCGCCGCAATTCCCTCTGGGCACCCCGCTGGCCAAAACACTTTTTCCGTCCGCCACCGAACGAGCCTCAGGCCAAAGGTAGACATTCTCTCCGATAACGACAGGACGCTGCATTTGCGGCTGGTGATCTCGAACTCCTCCAGCTCCGTAACTTGTGCTCCAATTCGCCTTACCGTCGCTCGCATCAAATGCGTAAAAGTGATGAGAATCATCTAGATCTGAGAAGAATTCCACTATAAGCGCATTGTTTGAAGGCGCGTACATCATATAAAACACGTAAGTTGAATCAGCGGCAATATCAATGGGTTGCTCCCATATATTGGTACCTGTCTGGGCGTCAAGCGCTACCATGTATTGATCAAGCCACAGCTCAGGCAGGCCGATTCTGCCGGAGGGGTAGTTCGTGATTGTACTGTCTCTGGATTCGATGAAGTAAATGCGGCCATTCCCCATGCAGATAGTAGGGTTAACAATTACGCCATTTGTGTAACTCCAAATTCTACTGCCGTTTTCTGCGTTATTCGCAAAAATATATTTGCTGCAAATTTTATATGATTCATCGGTTTCTGTAGTCCCATACCAGCCGTAATGACTCCAAAAACCTGTAAATACTGAGTTTTCAATTACGGCACTGCCGTAGAGATTTGAACCCGATCTGAACACCAATCCCCATTCGTGCCCGACATCGTTCAATTTCTGTGTATGTTTTCTGATGCCCGTCCGGGCATCAAGACTCCAGCATTCATCTTTAACTGCAAGGTATAGAGTATTGCTGTCACAGGCCATGTTGCTGCAGTCTCGCGGCATGTTCAGTCGACGCAGTTGCGGGATCTCGAGAGACCACAACATAGCTCCGTTATAAGAATCCAACGCCATTATGCGATTCTCGCCCTGATGATATAATGTGCCGCTATGACAGATCGGTGCCGGCAGGCGAGGACCTCTGTCGAGTCCCGAATCCGAACCGGGGCGTCCAAGCCATTGCAGTTCCATGTCGCTTACGCCTGTTGCCCCTTCCAGGTTGTCGTTAATTGAACCGTTATGATATTCACTTCCGTACTGATGAGTCCACCATGCGGTATCCGCCAGGGGGTCGCGTACAACTTTTGACCAGACGCCATTTGCATCGTTTGTCGTCGTATAGTTCAGTGAAGCCGCATCGAGCCAGTTTGTTAATTCTGCCTGTGTGAGTTGATTTGAGCAGCCTGACGGCTGCCCTAGAAATGCTGTTCCCCCGGCTGGTCGTAAGACCCTGAACATTTCGCTTGCCGATCCGGGACAGACCCCTTCGGATATCATGCTGTCGGAAACGACCAAGTTGAAAAAAATTCTGGGCAAAGAAGTGTTTGTCATTTCGGGGGTATGGCGGATAATTACACGAGCACCGTAAACGCCTGCTTCCATAAGCTTCGTCTTTGCGGTCTGCACCATATTGGTATCATCATCTATGCCGATAACCGTCAAGCGGCTCCGTTTGGCAATTTCGAATGCAAGTCGTCCTTCACGAGAACCGTACACAAGGCAATAGCCGACAGCGATACCTGTTGAGTTCGCAATATGATCAGCTGCAGCTTCATAAATAGGCGTGAGATCATCTACGCCATAGGGCGAGACCGCATCCGAGCAGTCTATAACTGAAAAGTTGATGGCGTTGTCAAACCAGTACGTGGCGGTGAAATGATCCGACCCATCATTGTGTCCTGTATGATAGTAATATTTTGTTTTCAATAAAAGGTTAGTAATGGATACTTCGTGGATTGTTGTTGATGCGGAGTTCTCAACCCGTGAATCCAGCGTTGCCTCAGACGTGCCGAACTCAATGATTGAATTGCAGGGAACATCAGTGTCCCAATAGACAACAGCGGAATCAGGGGTGGTAAAATGAACATACGGCCCGACTGTTACATTCTGGGCGTACACAGATGCGCCGCATGTAAAGGCGACAGCAATCAAAATAGCGACATATAGTTTTATTTTTATTCGGCACCTCCTACTCAAAACAAACAACCGTTCCCTTGATTCGCAATGGAACTCCGGCATTACCAAGTGTGTCTATGAGATTCGTGCCGATAACATCATCCCACAAAGCTACATTACTCACACGGATTGGCTTGTCTTCGTTACTATCATCAGCAAATATAAGAAAGTAATCATTGGTTACAAAAGATGTCACGTCGTCGATCACCCCGGCATCCCCATCCAGCCAGAGTGTGCCGTCTACATAAATACTGCGATCGACACCATTGCTAACTGTGACTATAACGCGGTACCAGGTGTTAGAAGTCGTCGTGTTTTCTGAATAGCTGCCAAAGCCGTTATTTCCCCCAAGCTTACGAGATGTGTTTATAAACACATCTCCATCACCCGCATTATTCGGATTAGTCTGCAAAAAACACATATACTGACCGTAGCTGCCGGCAGTGTAACTGATATCCCACATTAAGGTATATCTATTAACATTGGCTCCACCGCCACTTGCCGGCAAATCATGCAGCACTTTATAGTAGCTGCCTGCTGCAACTTCTACGGCACCATCACCTCCGGTAATGCCCGTCACATCAGAGAAACCTGCACCCGAGACAACGAGGTCATTCCCAACAGTAGCATTAGTCCTAGCACCCACCTGATCAAACTCCCATAAACCAACCATATCAGCCGCCATGCATAATCCCGCCATCATATAGAGGATAACTATCAGAAATCTAATTAAGTTAGCGTTCTTCATATATAATCCTCTAGACAAAAAGATGACCGTCCATTAACCATTGAACAGTATGCCATGTTAAAGGCGCGTTACGCAAGCATAAAATGTTACCGGAGCATCATTAACCCAAGTTTCTTAGTTTGTAACGAAAACCCTTTGTTTGCAGGGGTGTAATTTCCGTTGGCACTACAAAATCGCTATGATTTCATTTGTGATTTTTTTATTTTGTAGGCATTTCGCCAGCTGATGCCTAGCATATTGTAAATTTGGATTTGATCTTCATCCGGCATGCTGGCCTTTCGAACCGATACGATATCGCCGTTTTCAAGCGGAAAGCGAGTTGTCAGAATGCTGTGCGTTCGAAGCATGCGTCGCAAAGCTGGATGCAGAAGGTATCTACTCCCTCAACGACCCTGAGTCTTTCCATTTCATGCGAGCTGGCAAGAACGGTGCAATCGTTGCCGAATATGCGACCTGTCATAACGATGTCAAATTCAGCGATCCTGAAATGCAGTTCGGAAACTCAGAAGCTGAAAAAATCACGAAGCTGAAGAAGTAATAGTTTTACTTTTCCCCAGCGTCAGGTCGACGGCGGCGGCGTCTACGGCGGCGGCGAACAGGACGAGCTTGCTCCCCCTGCTCCTTAATGCCGCATTCGTGATACAAATCAAGCCAAGGCTTCTTCTTTGGCACTTCCCTGCCATTGGCAACAAGAATTATATCATGTAAAGCATCCGCATCCAGGAAACTCACCTGCCGCACAAAATGCTCTTTCGAAAAACGCTCTTTATCCCAGGAATCAAGCCTATGCTGAGCATTAAGCATATGAGCCACCTGGTGAAAAGTCCTGAGGGGCATTCGCAATGTTGGGCTGAGGTCCTTGAGAATTTTCTGAGCCATGCCTAACTGGTTAATACGCGCCTTCTTTCCGTACCGTCTATCCCCCTCCTCAACCAACATGGGGTAACACATTGCCCCGTACATCAACGCCACATTCGGCGCCTGCTCATCCCGATTGCAATCGTCTAACGCATCAAGACAACGCCAGAACAATTCACCCTTATCCCTGGAACGCGAAAGATATGAACTTACCCCGGGCATAAGGTCCGCAAGCAACCCGGAC
Source organism: Lentisphaerota bacterium (assembly GCA_030590485.1). Classification (GTDB taxonomy): domain Bacteria; phylum Verrucomicrobiota; class Kiritimatiellia; order UBA8416; family JAUUYL01; genus JAUUYL01. The sequence continues at coordinate 7,834 of JAUUYL010000075.1, forward strand.
TTATTCATCAAACGTATCGAAGCTGCCCCTCCTCCATATACAAAGAACTTTTGCATCTCTTCATATAGTCTGGCAGTCGACGACTTCATTATCTCTGAATGATTAGACAGAATCGACTTCCATGTGCACCGCTCAATGGTGAACCCCATCCTCGCCGCAAATTTGATTGCCCTGAGCATCCTTACAGGATCCTCGCAAAACCTGATATCAGGATCACCAATAGTGCAAACGCGTTTCTTTTTAAGATCCTTCAGACCGCCTACATAATCAATGACCTTAAAACTATCAATATCATAGAAAAGACCATTAATCGTAAAATCACGCCGTAAAGCATCTTGCTTCGGTGTTCCATAAGCATTGTCATGATGCAAATAAAGCGACGACTCCTCTTCGTTCGTTGCATCAACAGGTTCAGGCTGCTTCCTGAATGTGCTACATTCTATTATCTTTTGACCGAATCGAATATGAGCTAATCGAAAGCGTCGGCCTATCAGAAAACAGTTCTTGAAAAGCCTGCGAATCTGATTGGGTCGCGCAGTTGTACTAATATCAAAATCCTTCGGCCGCCGCTCGAGTAGAAGATCGCGAACTGCCCCGCCCACCAAACAAGCAGTAAAACCGCGATCGTTCAAACGATAAAGCACATCCAACGCATCACGATCAATATCCCGCCTAGATATATTGTGCTGATGTCTCTCTAATATTACAGATTTAATCTTCTTCATAGATATGGGTTTCAAATAAGGTTGACAGGGGCAAACCCTGCTTCTTCATCTTCTCAATACTAACCAGCGCTTCCGAGTAAAAGTTCTGCGCGTATCTTTATAACAACTTTCTTCACTAACTGCGACACTCCTTTCACCATCAGCGACGGCATATGCGCATCCCGGGGGAAAAATACGACAAATGTCCCGGGATTCACGCTGACGCGCGCTAAACCAGAAGAAGTGCGCTTATAAAACTCGGCGTCTTTAGATTCATCGTATGGAACATCAACTGCAAGACCTTCCCTCGAAAACCATTCCATATCTTCCCCGCCAACAAGAACTGTCTGTATATCTACATATTTCCGGTGCGTCTCCAATAATGCTGCTTCCGGTGGCTTGGTTTCATAACTCATTACCTGAGCATAAATATCATCACCTTGCAAAATGTACCGCTTCTCCTCCGCATCCGGCGATAATGATACCAAAAACCCAAAGGCGCATTCCCATGCCGCTCCTAAATTGTATCGGTCCCAGCGCTCCACCTTATCAACAATCACAATCTAAACCCTTCTCAGTATTATCGATTTATCCTCGGTACATAATCAGCCCAATGCGACATCAAGTACCATCATCACAGAAAAGCCTATCATCGTAGACATTGTAACCATATCAATGTTGGCCTCTTCCCGTTGAGATTCAGGAATCAGCTCTTCCACTACAACAAAAATCATGGCACCAGCGGCAAAACATAACGCATAAGGAAGCATGTTCTGCATCTTCAAGACAAACACCGCGCCAATTACCCCCGCAATCGGCTCTACCATACCGGACGCTTGCCCCATTAAGAAACTCTTTCCTCGCCCCATTCCTTCTCTTCTCAATGGCATTGACACCGCAGTACCCTCTGGGAAATTCTGAATACCAATACCAATAGCCAAAGCAACTGCCCCGCCAATGGTTGCCGACGAAAGATTAGCCGCCACCGCACCAAACGCAACACCGACAGCTAACCCCTCAGGTATATTATGAAGAGTTATAGCAAGAACCAGAAGTGTGCTTCGTTGCCACGACGTCTTAATACCTTCACTCTTATCCATCGCTAAGCCAGGATGCAGATGTGGCAGTACCATGTCTGTTAACCGCATAAAGATTCCACCACCCATAAATCCTATGACCGCTGTCAGCCATGGAATATGCCCCAGTTCCTCTGCCATCTCTATGCCCGGTGCAAGAAGCGACCAGTAACTCGCCGCAATCATCACCCCGGCAGCAAACCCAAGCATTGAATCCATCACCTTTCGATTCACATCACGAGCAACAAATACAAGCGCCGCCCCTGCCGCAGTTACACCCCACGTAAAAAGAGTAGCAATAAGAGCTTGCTGCACAGGTGTGAACTGCTGAATAAAATCAATCATGTCATTTCTCCGTCAGTCCAGAGCCGTAACTCAGCATCAGGGATCTCACAAAAACAATGACTCGGTTCAACTATGCCTGATTCTTTCGCCATGAACATCCTCTTTCAGCAGAAATTATAGAGGTTTCACGGAAACAGAGCAAGGGGAATGAGAAGCCGGAAATATCGAAGGGCGGAGCTATATCAAAATGACGCCAAAACCTACTCTTCCCTCGGACAAATACCTTCAGAACAGGAAATCTTCCTCTTCTGAAGGCCTCTTCTCTCCTGCTCTGCGTTCTCGGGCCCTCGAGGCGGGGAC
>JAUUYL010000040.1 GCA_030590485.1 Lentisphaerota bacterium
TGAGCTTGTAGCCCGATGATCATCGGGCTGTACTGCTGGGCTTAATTTGACACATTTCCCATTCGTGAAAATTAGTGTTATTCGTGGTTACTTTTATTATATGTGAAAAGTACACACTCTTCTTGACGGTGCTTAATTCTCCTTTAAAAACAAGGAGTATGGACATGGGTCTTAGTTTTTGGCATTATTTGACAGATGAAGCTTTCTATAATAATCCCGGCGCATAACGAAGAAAAGCGCATAGGTAAGATGCTCGAAGAATACCTTCCGTATTTTGCTGAGCGTTACGGGGAGAATGTTGAGTTCGTTGTTGTCGTCAATGGATCGGATGACAACACGGAGCAGGTTGTCAGGCAGTTCATGGATGAACATCCGTCGATTCGATGTCTTGTGGACGAGAAGAAGATTGGCAAGGGTGGTGCATTGATGGAGGGATTTGCGGTCGCAAAAGGTGAGCTAATAGGCTTTACCGATGCCGATGGAGCAACACCGCCATCTGCTTTTCAGGATCTTGTCGATAGAATCAAGGATGCGGATGTGATCATTGCATCGCGATGGTGTAAGGGAGCTCAAGTCAGTCCTCAGCAACCTCTTCGCCGGAGGGTGGCATCAAGGACGTTCAATCTGTTCACGAGGTTTCTGTTTGGATTACGTCTTACTGATACCCAATGCGGAGCTAAGCTTATGCGTCGCGATCCGCTTCTGTCTGTAATGCCGCATCTTGGTATTACGAGATGGGCGTTTGATGTGGATATGCTTTATCAATTGAAGCGCGTGGGCGCAAGAATAAAAGAAATCCCGACCGTCTGGCATGATGTTGAAGGCTCTAAGCTACATGTGTTTGCAACTTCGGTGGAGATGTTTATGGCTTTGGTGAGGCTACGCCTGATATATTCGCCATTCAGGTGGGCCGTCAGACTGTACAGGCCAAATTTGTTCCCATTTATTCGTAGATTCTCTGATTTGGATTAAAAACCATGCGTATAGTGATTTTCAACTGGCGCTGTTTTCGGCATTCTCAAGCGGGAGGAGCGGAGCTGTATTTGCATAAGCAGGCTGCGGTCTGGGCTGATGCAGGTCATGAAGTTACCTGGCTGACGTCTCGTCCTGCAGGTGTTGCCAGGAAGGAAGAGGCTGAAGGAATACAGTTTGTGCGGTGTGGCGGCAGGTTGTCGCTCTATATATGTGCAGCTTTTGAGTTCTTGCGTCATTTTCGAAGTACAGATGTAATTATTGATGTTGAGAATGGTATTCCTTTTTTTACTCAGCTTTATGCTCGCGTTCCTGTTGTTCTCTTGATCTTTCACGTTCATACTGATGTATGGAAAAGGGAAGAGTCATGGCTTATGGCTAGATTAGGCTCATGGCTGGAACAAAAAGTAATGCCGAGGGTTTATCGTCGCAATATGATAGTGACGATCTCTGAGAGTTCCTCGAAGATGATCAAGCAGCTTTTTCCTTCAAAAGATGCTAAAATCAAGATTGTTTACAGTGGTGTTGCTCAGGATCTGGTTCCTGGAAAAAAAGCAGATTCTCCTGAAATAATCTACTTAGGAAGGTTGCGTCGCTATAAGTCTATAGATGTTTTATTGAACGCTGTCAGCGAGTTGGCAGATCTCTCTCCAATATTGCATCTGGTTGGGCAGGGAGATGATGAACAACGTCTAAAAGATCTTGCGGGATCACTTGGATTGGAAAAAGTTATTTTTCACGGTCACGTTGATGAAGATAAAAAAAGAGAGCTTTTGCAGAGATCATGGGTGGCTGTAAACCCCAGTAGTATGGAGGGGTGGGGGATTACTAATATTGAGGCTAATGCCTGCGGGACACCAGTTGTAGGTGCTGATGTTCCCGGGATTCGAGATTCAATCTGTGTGGGCAAAAGTGGATTCTTAGTTCCTTATGGTGATGTAGATGCACTGACACTTCAGCTTCGCAACTTAATTCAGGATCATGATTTACGATTGGCATTGGGCTCGACTGCTGTAGACTGGGCAAAGAACTACTCCTGGGAAGCCTCTGCGTCGTCGTTTGTAGAGATACTAGAGAGTGTTTGCAGCGATTAATATTACGGAGAGAATAAAATGAAAGAACTGTTGGGGAATGGGCAGATACGGAGGAAGAAAGCACGCGATCTTTCGGTCATCGTATGCTGCGTACGCACTTCTGACTTATTGCGTGAAACGCTACAAAGGATTCGTCGTGCTTTGGCTGCCGGCAATATCAATGGAGAAATCATAGTCATAGATGACGGTTCAATTCCGGGAATCTCTCATGTCATAGAAAAGGCGAGTGCGGTCAAGGTGGAGGTGAGCGGCAATGGATATGGCACTGCTGTCATGGCTGGAGCGGACGTAGCGCGCGGGAGACATCTGATAGCTGGTATTGCTGATGGACGTTATGATTTTATGGAACTCTCGAAGTTCATCGATAAACTTCATGATGGGTATGATTTTGCATTGGGGTGTCGAATGCCGTCAGGAGAAGGAAACATTCGCCCGGAAGCGATGTCGTTTACCCGTCGCAGAATAGTTAATCCGTTATGTTCTTTTCTCATGAGAACATGGTTTAGCCAGACTCTGCATGATCCCTGTAGTCGTATGTTTGGGATATCCATGAACTATTACAAACGGCTTGCATTGCGCTCTACAGGTTCAGAGTTCAGCTCGGAGCTTGTCGTTAAGAGCGTTCTTTCTGGCGGGAAAGTTGTTGAGGTGCCAATAACCCTGCATCAGGTTGCGGACGGATCCGTTCATTCCGAGACGTCAAGTTTACAACACGGCGGTAGTACTCTTATGATATATCTTGCTTCTGCTCCGCTTAGATGGCAGGCGGGACCAGGGCTGACTTTACTGCTTGCAGGCTTGATTGGGTCTGCATGTGTGTTGACGGGTCAAGCCGCATTCGGAGGTCGTTTGAATATGCACTTTATGGTTCTAGCTTGTGGCGTTATGGTCTGCGGCTGGCAGTTAATGTTGTCATGCTTCGTTTTACGGTTGGCGGCTATGCGGAAGGGGATAATTCCAGGCATGGATCAGGCAGAGAAGTTGTTCGGATGGCTGGCACGGAGATCCGGCATATTGCTCGGATTAGCCATGTTTCTTGCTGGCATTGTTTTGACTGTGTACAGCCAGGCGGGAAAGCAGTCCTTTGTGGGTCCTGATTACAGCAATGCATTGAAGCTGGTTGTGTCTGGTGTGACCCTGGCTGTAATAGGGATTCAGACTCTTCTTTCGATAATGATTCTCAAGTTGGTTGGAATTAAGACCCGATAGAGATTTAGTTGAAATGTTAAATAAACAAGATAATAAGCCTGCTTTCAAGAATCGTCTATCGGAAGGATTGAAGAGTATTCGGTTACGAATGGGTGTGTTGGCATGGGGCGCTGTGGTGGTGTTTGTTATTCAGCGAGGCACAGATGTCGGCAATCTTGTCAGTAAACTATTTCTTGGGCGTGTTCTTCTGTCTGAGGATTTTGGTGCCGTAGAACCTGTTCTAATCACTATTTCCATGCTTGCTCTGCCGGCCAGCATTATTTTCGCAACAGCCGTAAAATCAATCAGTCGCCTTAAAAGTCAAGGGTTGCACGCTCAATGCAGGGCTCTGATACATGACCTCCAATGCGTGGCGGTAGTCGGAAGTATATTATCTATGGTTGTTGTCATATGTTTGAAAAACTTCATCATGACACGCCTGCACATTGATTCACCGATGCTCATCTGGATGATAGCCATCTTGTTTCTCTTGTCATGGTGGGCCCCACTTATCTTGGCGTTAATTCGCGCTGAGCATCGCTACCGTCTACTTTGCTTTAACAATATTGCAGGGCCATGTCTTGTCGTCGTTTCAACAATTGTGTTAGTCGGCGTCATGAAACTCGGGCTTGAAGGCGCAATTGCGGCCAGGACTCTTTCCGGAGGTGTCATAGTGGTGGTTCTGATGTTCGTGATTCGTGCTGCCAACCGGGGTGATCGGGAGCCCTACACAGAGGAGCGTGCTGCAATGTTTAGGATGATCGTTCCTATGAGTATACTGATAGGCGTTGAGGCTTTGGCTGTAAATTTTGACCGCCTTTTTGTGCGTAACTTTATGATTGCTGACTCTGGTGGTATTTCTGCCGTATATATGCTTGGTCAGATTCCACGCATGATCATTATGCCTATTATATTTGTGATATTTCCTATTGCCGCAGCTGCACACGCCTCCGGTCGAAAGCTTGGCAGCATGTTGCACCGTTCTGTCATGGCTGGTGTCGCCATCACCGCCATCTGCTGCCTGGGACTTTCCGTAGTCGCTACGCCCTTGCTGCGTTTATGGCAGCCCGAGTTCGCCCCTTATGGCCGGCTTGTATGGATCTATGCGCTCATGGCAGGATTGCAGGCTCTCAATGGTATTGTGGCGCAAATAGAGATGGCTCGCCATCAATACGGATTTTTGTGGTTCTATGCTATTCCAGTCGTGCTGGCGTGCGTAGGGCTCTATATTTTTCAGGATCATCTGAAAATATCTTTGACACTCTCTGCCGTTTTGTGGGCGCTAGTTATCGCGCAAGTCGCATCATTGGTTTCTGTAGGGACCTACATTTTCTGTAGAAGGAATGCGTAAAGTGAATTCAGTCTACGAAATATTTTCTTCTCAATGGAAATCTCAAATGATATAAGACTTGATATGACCAAGTTGCAGGTATTCGTAAAATCATTTGTTTCTTCTCATCGCTCCATCATCTTTGTGTTTCTTCCTGTTCTTGTTCTTTTGCTTAGCGTTCTCTTTTGGGATTCTATTATAGGCATTCCCGCGCATCGCAGCTTGTGGTCGCTCGACGGAGCGCCGCTGTACCCTGATGATTATCGAGCCCAAACCGTCCGTGAGCTCACGGGGCATAGTTGGAGTTCGTCCATGTTGGGCAGTCCAGGTACGGATCGTGTGTTTCAGCCAGAGGATTTCCTCAAGCTTATCTTTTCTCCTCTTGTTTATCATTTGTTGTCTTGGATTTGCGGATTCATGCTCATTACATTAGCAACTCTCTACTTTTTATACTCAAATGGTATTAAAGGTTTGCGTGCCGCCATACCCGCTTTGGCGCTGGGGTTTTCCGGGTACACGTTTACACTAATGTCAGCGGGGCACCGGGCAACACCTATGACAATGGGTTACGCCGTTTTGGCAATGGCGCTTGTTAGAAATGGCATTCGCGGAAGAACGATAGTTCATTTCGTTCTGGCAGCCTTGACGTGCGTATATGGAATTATCAACCAGATGGACGTTATGGGGTTTCTTCTGATTCTTATTGCTGCATATGGTCTTATGCAACTTATTTTAGCCTGGCCTTTGTATTGCCCTGTACGAAAGGGCGGAGATGAGAAACAGAGGCCAAGACCCAAGGCGTGGGTAAAACTGCTAATAGCGTTGCTTCTTGCCGCCACTATTTTTGGTGTTGTCGGGATGCCTTTTTACAGGGCTTTGTCTGACAATGTCATTGGGCAGCGGGATGAGGCGATTCAAAAAACGGATGGTAACCGTTGGGAGTTTATCACAAATTGGAGTCTTCCGCCGGAGCAGCTGTTGGAGCTCATTGCTCCGTCGTTTTATGGTCGTGAAAACACATCGCAAGATTGTCCCTACTGGGGTCGTCTTGGGCAATCCATGAATTGGAAAGAGAGCAAGCAGGGTTTTCGTAACTATCGTCAGCATAACCTCTATGTTGGCGCTATGCAGATAACTTTCGCATTATATGCATTTATATTGTTGTTCCGCAAGGGGAAGGGGGCATTGTCTCGCGAACGGCGTATTGACATATGGTTCTGGTGGGGTGTGACGGTTTTGACCCTCTTGCTTGCCTTTGGTCGTTACTTCCCGCTATATCGGATTGTTTATCACATCCCCATGCTCAACAAGATTCGTTGCCCGGTAAAATGGTTTCATCTGACCGAGATTTCAATAGTTTTTCTGATGAGCTTTGGGCTTCATGGCATGTGGCAGGATTTGAAGGACGGAAACATTCGCCTGCCCCGCCGTTTTTGTTTGGGTGCAGCCATCATTGCGGGGGTGTTGTTGATCATCGCCGCTGTTGCGCAATCTACCGGTCTGGGCATGCAGACGCTTTGGTCAGCGCACGGGCTTACCTCCGTATCGCCGAAACTGCGCGAGGCTATGGGTGGGGCGCTTGTTCACGGGGCGTGTGTTTTTGGGGCTTTGGCTCTTGTCCTCTGGGTTGTTATTCGCAGGTGTCAATCTGTAGTTTATCGTCATTGTGCGTTGGCGGTGCTTCTTGTTGTTTTAGCTCTTGATATTGCTGTTGCACATAAGCCATTTATTCATGTTCGTGATCTCAGCGCATACTATGCCCCTAATCCTGTTGCTGATATTGTACTTGCTCATAAGGAGCCTGTGCGTTTGGCTGACTATCTTACCTCTCGAGGAAAGCATGATCCAACTTGGCGTAATTTTGTGTCTAAAGGCGTGGATATGCTAATGCCCGGAACCTATGAAAGCCCGTCTCAAGGTCTGCAGAATTTATTCAAGGCGTTGGAGAAAGATCCTCTTCGGCTTTGGCAGGTCACATCGACGCGATTCATCATGGGTCGGCGTACTCAGTTTGCTAAGCTGATGGAACATCCGGATATTCGCCTGAGAGCATCATTTTATGTGACGAACAAGTCTCTCATTGCGATCGATCAGAGTGGAGAAGCACCATTTGTGCTGCTTGAGTATACAAAGGCTTTACCCATGGTTCAGTTGTACCACGCATGGGAATATGTTGCTGACGAGGCTGCAGCGCTACAGCGCCTTGCGGATCCCAGTCATGACCCCACTCGAACTTTGCTTGTTGTGGGAGATAAGTTGTCTGTTCCCAAGACCTCAGCGGCTCCTGATATAGTCTCAATTAAATCATTTGGCACTTATCGTTATGATGTGGAACTTCGAGAGAATGCCACGGGTATATTGTTGTTCAATGAGAATTATGATGAAAATCGAAAGGTTTCGGTTGGAATGCCATTAATCTGTAATGCAGGAATGCAGGGTGTGGCCGTCAGTAATGCTTCTGGAACGCTCACAACGATTTATGATTTCAGGTCGAGCTCAAAATTTCTCAAGGTTCATTTCTTTGTGATAATAAGCCTTTTTGGCTTTCAGCTTATTCGCGTATTGCGATCTAAAAAAAGAAAACATCACGCATGACAAGGAGGCGGATGCGGTGTTTCGTCTTGATATGATTCTTCTTCGATGGTAACTTTCCTCATCAAGCAAGGTGATGCCGAGCTGTGAAAAAATGGGGTTTAAAAGAAGTGACGGATTAATGTTATGTCTAGCATCTCTGAATGTATTGAAGTAAAACTTCGCGAGCATCTTCCTCGACCTATGTTGGCATGGCTTGCCGCGTTTCTGGGCAGAGCCTCAAAGGCAAGGGTTGAGATTAATCGGTGGCTGAGAACTGTTGCGCCGGAGATAAATGGTGCAGTTCTGTCTGTTGGGTCTGGTGCAGATTCAGATCATCAGGGCGGCAGGTATAGGGAGTATTTTTCGAGTGCAAAGAGTTATGTGACTTCCGATGTAACTACCGAGCGCGGGGCAGAACTGGAATTGGATTTGAGGAATATGCATGGGGTTGCCACGGCCACTTATGATTGTGTGTTCTGTATTAGTGTGCTTGAGCATGTGGACGATGTGCAATCAGCGCTTAACGAAATTCATCGAATTCTTAAGCCTGGAGGGATTCTTCTGTTGGGGCTTCCTTTTCGTCAGGCGATCCATGACGCACCGCAGGACTTCTGGCGTTTCACGGTGTATGGGGTTCGCCATCTCCTTGCCGATCGATTTGACATACTTGAACTGATAGAGGTGGATACCGATAAACGAGGGTGGCCCTCCGCCTATTGTGTCCATACTAAAAGCATGACGTAAGGAGTGTAAAGTGCAGGCTGCTGTGGATCAGGATGACGTAAAATGGTACAATACACATTATGGCAAGTTGTGCAAAAGTAAATATTTGTCGAGTTGGCATCTCGCATGTGTTTTGCATCTTAAGAAAATACTTACGTCTGAAAGCAGGCTTCTTGAGGTGGCGTGTGGCCAGTCGCCAGTTCTCCAGCATCTCGTGGGGGAGGAGTCTTTTTCTTCGGAAAAGATATGCGGGCTTGACCAAAGCGACGCCGCAGTGTCGTACCTTAGGACTCGCATTCCAGATGCTGACCTGAGCACAGGAGATGCGTATCATTTGCCGTATGATGATGAGGCTTTTGACGTTGTTGTGTTGCTGGAAGCCATAGAACATTTTCGTTTTCCTGGCGTTGCGCTTGGAGAGATTAGCCGCGTTCTTAAGCCGGGCGGCCATTTTTTAATTTCATTTCCTAATTATTCACATCTACCGTGGCTGATTGTTCGCATTTTGGCAGAGAAATGGAAGAGGCCTTCTTGGATTAATCTTCAGCCGGTTGATCATATTTTCTTCTATTCTACAATACGGTCACTGCTGGGTAGTCATAGCTTCGAGTTCGTTGATGATTTAGGATCCGTCTTTTTTCCGCCCGTTCTTTACAAGTTGGAGAGTGGGTGGATGACGAGGCTGCTTAATGTGCTTGGGCTAGCGAGATTTTCGTTTCACCCTGTACTTCTGTTTGAGAAATTTGAGCAGAAGCCTGCCCCCTAGTCCGAATATTTCACCAAAGCTATAAAAGCTATTGCCTGCAAAAATCCGGCGACAATTAGCCTGTGTATTAGCAGTTATCGATCGGTCTTGGGTTATGGGATATGTTTGCGGAACTTGTTTCTTACGCGGCGTAGAAATCTTGAGTATGGCGTATTGGGCGGGGCTTCGTATTGCATTGGGGGCAATGTAGCTCTTTCCTGCACGGGCTTGAGTTGTTTGGCATCCTCTATACAGGCGCCGTTGTGGTATATGACTATTCCGTCTAAATGCTCTACAGTCGGCCAGCCTCGCTGTTTTTGATTAAGGAAGGCACGATAGTTGTATTGGCTGGGCAGGATCGTCAGGTCGTCAAAATAGCGTGTGTGCACTACATCGTTAAGAGACATCTGGTTGTCTCCAAAAAGTGTGCGATATCTGCTTCGTCCACGTTTGCATATTGCCTGGCGCATTTCTTTTGATTTCTTGATGTTCCAGAATGTCACGCCACCATTAAGATAGGCGCCCGTATATCCCTGACCATCAATGTATCGGCCTCCCTGATGTTCGACACAGGCGGCCATTGCAGCGCCCCTCAGCAAGCTCTCTAGAGGAGGAATATCCTGCATACAAAGTACATCATTTCCGTCGACTACTAGAGCGTATTCTGCATCTAGTTGATCAATATACTCCCAGCGCCGATAGCACACTTCTCGATAGGGATGCCCGAAAGTATTGTCCGGCTCTATAAGGTGATATATGACTCCGTCCAACTGATTAGAGGGGAGTTTACTGCCTAGGATGAAAGCGTGGAGTTCGGCGTCGATACGACTCGCGAAACTTGCAAAAGTGTCAGCCAGCATTTCGGAATGTTGTCCGAATACAGATGTTACGACCACCTGTTTTCCTGATATTGCATTCATTTCCGGAAGGTATCGGAAAACAGTCGTTATGTCAATCGGCTTCCCTGCCAACGGCGGGGCGGTCTGTCATTAATAAGGACACCGAAAAAGGGGAATATGCACTGGCGACACAAGAACGCCATTCGTATCAGCGCCATCCTTACTCACCTACGCTCTGCCGCATAATCTTCAAAGAAATAAAATCACATCCACACGAGATGGCTACTTATCCTGCGCTTGCTCAGGGTAAACCGGTTTCTTATGCTTCTGTGCGCGACGGCGAGGTAATAATGACGGCAACAGAGTAAGGAAATACATAAATCGTTCCCTGGTAGCTATCTTTGGAAGGAATTCCTGGATCACATATACTGGATTTAAGAAATGTAGCAGATGAAAGAATAGATATCTTTTGGCGGCTTTATTGCGAATGGCTTCAAGGTCTTCGGGGGATATGTGGTCGGTGCCAAACAACGCCTCATCAATAAGATGTTCGTCGTATAGAGTATCCGGGTTTATTTTCCCAGCTTCCTCGTATATGTCGTAGAACTCAGACCCCATGTGCGGTAGAGCTATGTAAAATATAACGAAATCCAATTTTAAACTGTATGCAAACTTTATGGTTTGTTTGATATCCTCGACAGTTTCAAAAGGAAATCCAATGACAAATGGACCGTAGGTCCAAAGGCCTCTTGAATTTGCGCTCTTTATCATTTCCCGAATTGTTTCCAGCTTTACAGGCTTCTTGACATACTTCCGAGCTTTTTCGGTACCGACATCAACGGAGAAGCATAGTCTGTAAAAACCGGCCTGTTGCATTAGATCTATTGTTTCGACATCGATTAAGGCTGGAGAAATACCAGGAGGAGCAATGAAAGTAATATTAATACTACTTTTAATGATAAGTCGGCAAAATTCCTTGATACGCTCTTTGTTGCCTATGAGCTGGTCATCCTGGAACGCTATTTCTTTAACACCATACTCATTAACTAGAAGTTCTACTTCTTCGAACATCTTTTCCGGACTGCGAGGACGCCATTTGTTTCGCCATACTTTTTGAGTGCTGCAAAAAATGCATTTATATGGGCATCCTCGAGAGGTGAAGATTGTTCCAACAGGCGAATTTTTTGTTTGGAAGTAATGTTTTGATGTTAAGGCGAGGTAATCTCGATAAGGCACGAGAGTGCGATCTGGTATAGGCAGGACATCAATATCTGGTATAAGAGGAGCGTCCTCATTTACCTGAACACCATCAGCATTCTTATATGTGGCACCCTTGACATCCGAGAAGTCAGACCCTGTTTGCATGGCGGTAATGACGTTCTTCATGATTATTTCGCCTTCGCCTCGTACAACGAGATCGATATTCGGATCTTTAATTAGATTATCATGATCGATAGTCGCATGTGCTCCTCCGAGAATTACTTTGCAGTCTGGAAGAGTTGTCTTTATTAAGGCCGCGAGGGCAAGAACCTCATGGGTATTGAAAGTATAGCTATTGGAAATGCCTACTAAATCAGGCTCAAAATCTCGGAGATATTTGACAATTTCCTCATCCAGCATTCCGACTCTGAATCCCAATTCGGTTTCGGTACATGTTGCTGGCCCCTGAAAGAGAGCATCAAGAATTCTGACATCAACGTCCTGATCTTTCATTTCCTGCTTAATATATGTTGCAACAGATAGTATGCCGAGCGGTTCCACCGGGTGCAAGCGATGCTCAAACTTGGCGATCTTATAAGGGAATACCAAAAGAACTTTCATAGTGAGCCGAGCGTACATATCGTGTATTGAAATATCAAGAAGATAGTATTTTGTCAGAATACGTATGGCGGTGATCAGGCTACTCTTGAATTCAGCGTTTAGCTCAGCTTTCGTATACGCCATTTATTTGGCGGCGAGTCTACAGTGCGTGATTTCCAGTTTCTGCAACTCTGGCACATTGAATACCGAAGCACGCCTTTTCTAAGTTCTCTACGTACAGTAGAGAACTCCTGGGTTTCCCAGATATCAATGACAGAGTTGTCTTTGATGTTTCCAAAAGTCTTCTCGCAGAAATAGTCGTTACAGCAAAGAACGATATTACCATTGAGCATAATATGTAAGCTCGCCGACGGGACGCGGCATGCTTGTGACTCTTTTTGTCTCGCCATGGTTTTTGGTATTTCTACTAACCCACCCCAGTTTCCGAGGTTGATGTCTCGTATCACGGAGAATGTCACATAAGGCGCATACTTCTTTCGTATGCTAAGAATGCGCTCTTGCCATTCTTCTGAAGGATGTTTGTCATGTTGGGATATGACAATATTGAAAAGACCGGCTTGTACCAATTCCGCCATCAATTCGTGTGTTAAGAAGTCACCATTGGTGTAAATCTTCGGTAATGCTCCGGGAATCTTCTCTTTGGTGCGCTTCACAAAGTCGACTATCCGCTTGTTGAGTAGTGTTTCGCCAAAGTGAGCATACGAGACAGTGCCCGTCCAATTAAGTTTCTCGATTCGTTGAAGGAAAAGATCAAACATTTCTTCGCTGATCCATTCAGGGTCTCGACGGTATTTTAAGTTAGGGCAGTAGACGCAACTCCGGTTGCAATGGGCGTTGACCTCAATGCAAATATCTTGAAAAAACGAGGCGTCCCCATATTTGAACCAGTTGTAAACCTTCAGCACTGGTTCGCTAACCAATGCAGTGCGTCTGCCAAACAGGCGTTTCGTGAGTCTGAAGCCCAGTATCATTAATTTATGCATTCTTTAATCCCGTAGATGACTACTCGTTTCGAACTGCGAAAGATTTGCTTTGGACTCATATGTAAAATACTATCATCCGTTCATAATGATATCAATCTTGATATTGCGCCGTTATCTACATAGTATGTAATCACGAAGTGTAGTTATTAGCGACTTGTGTTAAGGCCATGACGAGTTGAAGCATAAACGTATCTCAGTCATACAAGGAAACGAGAAATGAGCATAAAAGAACTAATTGTGTGGAATGGCATGAGTTCCGTGCAATTGAGTGGTGGCGATAATTATACTATCAACCTGATAAATCTCACCAATAAAGACCAAGTAGATCAAAAGATAATCTTACCAGACATCTCTCGGCAGTTTGTTCATGATAAAAGAAAGATCCTTCACGCCATCAAGGGGGTTGCTCCTGGAAGTTTTCTCGACCTAATAAAGGTGTACAATGCCAGGAAAAGACAAGCCGTAAAAATTCTTAGAGAAAAAGATGAGAGATTTGATATTGGCTTGGCCTCGAGCCCCTTTTTGTTTGATACAATTCCTGTGGCTAAGTCTAATTCCAAGGCTAAGGGCTGCATCTTTTTTCATACACTTCCGAAAAGAGAGGCCAAGAGTATATCTACCGCAATTAGATTTCTGATTGCTGATGTTGAAAGACGACTTTCTTTCAGGGTAATCGAGAAACACTTTGATTTCATCATTGCGGGAAACGAATTAGTTAAGGACGACCTTCAGAAAAGATTTCCTCATAAGAAAATATTCGTAAGTGATGCGGGCATTGATACTAAAGCATTAGACGAAGCCAAAGATGTTGAAAAAGACCCCTTCTCTGGGTGTTTTGTAGGGAGACTGGTGTCGCAAAAGGGCATTCTCGATTTAGTCGACATAATGAAGAGAATCAATAAAGCTCATCCTGAATTTAAGCTTACTATTGTTGGGGACGGCCCAGAAAAACAACTCTTGATGGATGAGATTAAAAAAGAGAATGTTGATTCAATAAGATTGCTGGGCTTTGTTAGTGAAGAAGAAAAGAACCAAGTATTGAAAAGAAGTAAGTTTTTCTTCTTTCCTAGTAAAGAAGAGGGGTGGGGGATTTCGCTCGCAGAAGCGCTGTATAGTGAAGCCATTTGCGTATGCTACGACCTCCCTCACTATAAAGGGATATTTGAGGACTATCCAATTTACATAAAAAACAACTCAAAAGAGGAGTTTGCTCGTCAAATCATGGAGTCTTACCATCAACAACCTTCGGAGCAACAAAAGGAGTTTGTCGGGAAGTACGATTACGAAAACATTGTTAAGAAACTCAATTTAACATTAATGCGCATGAGTTCAGGTTGATTCATTCTGACTCTTGGGGCTTTGGGCTCTTATTTTAAGACCTTGAGGTAGACCTGGATATTGATCGGCCTTATAAAATAGCATAATCCATAATCATAAGCCTTGTTGAACTTGTTGACAATACACTCAAGGAACTTAAATCGGATCAGTTCAATTCTTCCTTTTTCTAGCGAAAACTTGAAATTCTTCTGTTGAATCTCAACGTTAGACATTTCCTGGAGTCGGTTAGCATCTAGATTAACAAAAGCTTGGTAACTAAAATAGTTCTTGTGTGATATGTCTCCATACGCGTTTCCGGATGCATGATGAGGTGTTTCGATATGAACTAATGCGCCTGGCTTCGATATGCGATATATTTCTTCCAGAAATTTGGTTGGATCATCAACATGTTCTATTATCTGCAAGGCAAGAATTTCATCAAAAGAGTTGTCTTGAAAAGGCCAGGGGTACTCGTTCAGATTATGCTCAATATCGGACCCTTTGGTTTTGACAATGTCTAAGTTGATATACCCTTCAAGAGTCAGGTCTCCGCATCCTAGATTTAACTTTTTTTCATCCATTATTATCTCGTCCTACATTAAGCTTTAGTGCTTTTATTTTATATTTTAGAACAACATAAGCATATATTAAAGTTGTCATAAAGCACATCAAGGGATGAATAAACCAAGCCACATCCCTTATTTTAACAAAGCCCCTCAAAGCGTCCCAGAGGGGCTTAATAAAAGTTATACTGTAGAAAACATATAACGCTACGGCAAAGCCATCGCCCGGCATGACGACGCTCCACCTTCTTTTTGATATATCTTGAAAATGGTATTTCTCTACAAAGTCTTTTCTTCTTTTCATGAATTCAAAAAAACCACTGGAATTAGCAAGGTGAATTAATGAGTTTTTCGTAAAACCAAACAGATTGAATCCTTGCTTGATGACATCGACCATAACATCAATTGGATAATGATGGCCTAGTCGCACATCAGCATGATCCTTTATGAGTTGTGTTCTCATTAAAGTTCCATTGGTACCTAGAGATGGGATTTTCCTCGCGTCTTTCTCAAAACGTACCGAATAATATTTGCCTTTGTCTTCTGCTTGCCCTGCCAGTACCCATGTCTTGGCAAATTGTGGCATTCTGTCGTCTTTACCCAAATAGTAAGGCAATGGTTCGCTGGTGCCTAGCAGCGCGATGTAACGATCCATCAGGCAAAAAGACCTGTCATAATGATAATAGCAAGTTGTTGTAGCAACCATTTCGGGGTTTTCCAACAAGGGCGCTAGTAAATCTTTAAGCCATCCCTTGTAAGGCAGGAAATTGTCGTGATCCAGGATTAGGGCGTATTCTCCTGAAGCTTTGCTGAAGGCGTAGCCTCGATTGTATTCTGCGTGTTGTTTTTCAGGTGGTATGTTGTGAACAATAGCATTGTGTGTTTTGGCGATCTCAAGCGTATTGTCCGTGGATCCTCCATCACCCAGTAATATTTCAATCTTGTCTTGTGGGTAATCCTGTTCGCGAACTAATTTCAGGCATTGGTTTAAAGTCTTCCCTGAATTAAATGTCGGGGTGATTACAGAGATTGTAGGCAAGCTCTCGGTCATTTTTTATTCCAGACAAATCTTAACAAGCGATCCCAAGCCCAGAAGGGTAAAACTCTTTTCAATAAAGTTGTTATTTGAACATCCATTCCTAATATAACTTGCGCAGGTGGAGACGAACTATTAATGACGGCTTCTATTTTAGAGATAATTTTCTGTTGTGAAACAAGAGGCATTAATATGCGTAATACTAAAAACTTTTCACGGGCTGACTTATGAGAGAGTGATCGACTCGATTCTTCAACCTCACTCTTTATTGCTCCCGGCGCAATGTTGGTAACGAATATCCCATCGCGCTGCCATTCATAACTTAAGGCAGTACCTAGAGCTTCAATCGCGAACTTAGAAGCATTATACAATCCGAAGTTCGGGAAAGAGATTAACCCATTTAAAGAAGTTATATTAATGATTTTGCCGTATTTCTGATTTTTCATGTGCGGGTAAACGTTCTTCATCAATCTAAAAGCCCCAACAGCATTGACGTCTAGAATGTTGGCGAAATCTTTGCTTGCAAATTCTACTGTAGGGCCATGCAGTGTCGTTGATGCGTTGTTTATCAGGACATCTATCCGGCCTTCGTCTTCAATAATCTTCTTAATTGCCGTCTCGCAATCTTCATCAATAGTTATATCCAGCTTCAGTGGGCGGATATTATCATTACTCATGTTTATGTTGCCCGGGTTTCTGGCGCCGCAGTAAACAAGGTGTCCTTGATTAGACAAATACTCAGAAACAGCTTTTCCAAGACTGCCGCTAGCTCCGCTTAAAAGTACAACCTTTTTCATATGTCTTGATTTAACTTCTTTTTATCCATTATGATGTCAACATATATTGTGTTTCATAGAAATGCAGTTATATCACGAGTGCTAAACTATTTTAAGTAGTGCTGTATAAGTTTTCGCTATGGAGAAAATATCTAAATTAGTTCTAGGAGGCAAGTTACTTCTGCTTGTCTTGTTTGTTTCCGGATGTGGCTTTTCGCAACAAGAGGAAGCATGGAATGTGTCATATTCTGATTTTGTGAAAGATTTGGCTGATTCACAGAGGCTTGCGGACCTGACTGTTCCGGGATCACATATTCTCACATCGTATGATCCTACAGGGGGAAATGAGGACTACAGTCATTTTCAAGGGGAGGCAGAGCCCGGATGGTGTCTTGTTGCGGATCTGAAAGGGCCTGGATTTGTTTCTCGCTTCTGGACCACAGGCGGGAAAAGACAAGACAGGAAGGTGCGGTTCTTTTTTGACGGTGAAAGAAAGCCCAGGATAGATGCGACTATAGCGGAGTTGCAAAAAGGTGGCTTGCCATTTATCATACCTTTATCTGCGGACGAGCAAGCCTGCTGGTACAGTTATGTTCCTGTTACATATGCGAAGAGCCTCAAGATCCTGATGAGCTGGGAAGGGAAGGGGAAGCTATACTATCAGGTTAATTATTCATCATTTCCATCGAACAATGTTGTAGAAAGTTTTCCAAAAAGCTTCTCGCAAGACGATAATGAGGCCATTATGACGCTAGCCGCCTTTTACAAGGATTATTCGGGTCGCGAGATTACCCAGGAAGAATCTCTTCATGAAGCTACTATAACTGTGCAGCCAGGAAAGACTGTTGAAGCCATCGAGCTAGAAGGGTCGGGAGTGATTTCTGATGTGGAGTTTAAAGTTCTACCTCCAAGCGATATGTCTCCTATTGAGGCTGAACAAGTCTTGCGGGGCTTATTTGTGCATGCGGAGTGGGATAGTTCTGGTGTTGAAAGTATAAGTCTTCCCCTGGCGTCTTTTGGTGGTGAGATCTGGCGATGCCCATCCTTCCAATCCATGTATTATGGCAAAAGTAATGGGACGTATTCTTGCAGATTCCCCATGCCGTATAGTCGGTCTGCTGTCTTCAGAATAGAGAATCGATCCGACAAGGCTGCGCAGATCAATATTAGAGCTGTCAGTAGGCCGATGAATCCGCAAGAGAAGAATATGGGCTATTTTCATTCTGTTTGGAACAGAACGCTTCCGTCTGATACGGGCAAACCTCATGCAGTACTTCGCACCAAGGGTAGGGGGAAGTACATTGGATGCGTATTGGGTGCTATGAGCAAGGATAACAGTTGGTGGTTACTTGAAGCAGACGAAATAATCAGGACGGATGAAGAGGCTATTGTTGGGTGGAGGGGAACAGGGCTGGAGGATTATTTTACTGGCGGTTGGTATTATAAAAACAATCTCCTTCGCCCTTTGCACGGCTTGATATTTAAGGTTCCGTATCAGACTGTCCAGTATCGTATTCACCAGAATGATGCTCCATCTTTCGATTCGTCAATAGAAGTCTATTTCGAGCGGGGCCCCGATAATGCGAGCCATGGCTTAATGGAAAGCGTTGCTTTCTATTATCTTGAAACTCCATCTGTCGTTCAATTTCCTGATGACTTGAAAACCACGGAGCTTTCTTCTGATCCTTTGGAGCAAGCTGTAATAATGCAGACTCTGTGTAATTATGAAAGGTTTGGAGATTATAAAGGCGCGAGCAGATATATTGATTTCTATTTAGATAAAGATCCGACTGTTGGATTTGCTTCTGTATTGCGGCTCAGGCAAATCGCTTACATTGAGAGAACAGAAGGAATCCAAAAGGCGGCTCCGGAATATCGGTCATTTACAGGTAGCAATACTAATGCAGCCGCTTTAAATTACGCTAAGTTAATCATGTGGTATCATTCCAGTCCGAAGCACGCCATATTAAGCGTGAATTGCAGTAATCCAACTCAGGTGTTTATGGATGGTAAGGCGATAGGTTCTGTCAGTCATCCGCAGATATTCGGATTGTTTCCTATTGTGCTTAGCAAAGGGGATCATGAATTGATGTTGGAAACGGCTCCAAGACGATATCCCGAATGGGTGCATGCATGTTTGCGAACTCATGAAGGCATGGTGATGACCGATCAGAATTGTGAATTCATGTGGGGCGCGATGTCGGAAGGGACGCCGAAGGGATATCGGGGCAGCTCATGGCGGCGTACAGCAGATATCATCCATGAGGGGCCGCCTGCAGCCCCTCATATTTGGATGACACCTCATCCAATGGTCGATATGCAGGCATTGGCGAAAGCTGTATGGGTTAATACTACGCCACCAAAAGAAGGTTCAGGTGTTTTGTTCAGGAAGCGTTTTGTGTTTTCAGGGAGAGCTGATTAATGCTGGATTTATGAGGTGCGCTATCTCCACCGTTGAAATCAAATTCTTCATGCGCGATTTATATGCTGGAAACAGCTCTGCTTGTGTACTACATTTTGTCATGGTGATTATTTTCTGTTGTTCTTTTGTAAGCAACTTAACTACAGTAGGTTGCAAGTGAGTGACTATCGTTTTTGGGCTTTTTATGAAATATTCTGGCTAGTGGGATTATATGATGAACTTAATGAATAAATTCAAAGAGCGCTGCTATGGTACGTGTTTGCCGCGCATCTGGCATTGTTGTGTCCCTCCTATTACTCTAACTAAGAGGTATTTTGACTTACCTGTTTGCATGGATTTGCGGGATAATATCGATGACTTAACCCGTAGCACTCATGGTTTGATGAATCGTGAAAAACTAGTGTTGTCTGTTCTGGATCATGTCAAAGGGTTGGTGTGGGATGTAGGCGCCAATGTTGGTCTTTTCTCTGTAGCTGCGGTATTGCGGAATCACCCATGTGTAGCGTTTGAATTCTCCCCCAAGGCGTGCAGTTTGATGCGTATGACGAAGGATAAGAACAAACTTTCGTTTGAGATTGTCAATAAAGCTTTTACAGTAAAGGAACAACGTTACAGTGTGCCAACTTCATCAAATGCTGAGAATAGATTGCTTTCCGATCCGGACGGTGAAATGACGAGCTATACATATCTGGATGCCGAAAAGACATACGGTATTCCAACGTTGATTAAAATGGATATCGAAGGTGGCGAAGGTGAGTTTTTTAAATCGCCAGATTTTAAGAATTGGATTGTTGAGAATGGTGTTGTTTGGCTTGTAGAGGTTCATAGCCAAATAATGAACTGTACGCCTGTATGGGAAGATGTTCCTTATTGCCTTCTGTCTCAGAATCATTATTTGTACTGTGCAAATTCTAAGATTCTGCATAATCTAGAGAGCAAGTTGCGTCGAGATATTGTGGGCTGACTCACTTGCTGTACCGAACGAGCAATACTAAAACGCAAAGTGCAATCTAGTTGATTGCTGCCGACAGACCACAAGGGCTGATAGAGACCGCCCTTGTGGTCTGTAGTCAGTTGTCTACTATTTCAGGTCGTTGTACATCTGGAAAGCGTCGTCTGGCGTTGCGTTGTCGTGGACGACTGATTTAACTGCTTTGATCATCGCAATAGGGTCGTCTGCCTGGAAGATGTTTCTTCCCATGTCAACACCCATAGCACCCTGGTCAATGGCTTTGTAAGCCATGTTGAGAGCGTCAAGTTCGGGGAGTTTTTTGCCGCCGGCAATCACGATTGGTACCGGGCATGCAGCAGTGACTTTCTCGAAGCCTTCTTCGCAGTAGTAAGTCTTTACAACCTGTGCGCCATTTTCAGCACATACACGTGAAGCTAAGCCAATGTAACGTGCATCACGAACAAGATCTTTGCCGACAGCGGTCACGCCCAGGGTAGGGATGCCATAACGGTTGCCGGTTTCGATTATCTTGCACATGTTTCTGACAGTCACAGCTTCGTACTTGCCGCCAATAGAGGCCATAACAGCCATCATTGTCGCGTTCAAACGAATCGCATCTTCGATCTCAACACCAACACACTCGTCATTGAGCTCAGTCAGGATTGTTGTTCCTGCAGAACAACGCAGTGAGATCGGCTTGTTGTACGTTGGAGGAACTACTGTGCGTAGAATTCCGCGCGTACACATCAGGCAGTCCGCATGCTCGAGAAGGGGAACGATTGTAAGGTCGATACGTTCCAGTCCCGATGTCGGGCCCATGATGTAGCCATGGTCAAATGCAAGCATTACCGTCTTGCCGGATTTTGGGTCGAAGACACGTGAGAGACGGTCTTTCATGCCCCAATCATAGTGGTTTGCACCTTTGAGTTCGTACACTGTATTCTTCTGAGGTGTATCAAACCCGTAGTCTTTTGCTTCCTGATTACCTGTAGCGTCAGCCATTATTCTAATCCTTCCTTTAGTCCTGTGAATAAAATTGCCATCGAAGTCGCACCCGGATCAATATGACCTCTAGCGCGCTCCCCAATGTTCTTTGCCCGTCCGAAAGTAGCCAGCATATCTTTTGTTGATTCAGCACCCTTATCGGCCGCCTCGGCACCATCTGTCAATGCTTCCAGGATATTCTTTCCGCCATCGGCAGAAGCGCGAATAGCAGCCATAGCTGGAACAATAGTATCTATCATCGTCTTGCAGCCAACTTCAGCCTTTGTGTTCTTCCTCAGTTTGGCTATGCCGGACTCCATGATGGTTGCAAATGCAGCACAATCAATAGCGCCTTCTTCAGGTACCGCTTCGCTCATGCCCATAAAAAGGGAGCCGTAAAGCGGACTGGTAGACCCTGCATCCGTGGACATTGCAGCCCAGCCGATATCTTTGAGCAGTTTCTTGAGTTCTTTGCTTTCATCTTTTTCGATTGTGGCAACTATTGCATCCGCCACCTTTGCTATGGCTGTGCCGTGATCGCCGTCACCAGTTGCTGAATCGAGTTGTGAAAGATGATCCCTGTTGTCTTTGAGTTTATTTGCGACCGTTGTAAGCATAGTCACCACGGAATCATAATTTACAGTTTCTGACATTGAAGTTCTCCGTGCTGTTAGCATTTCGTAAGGAAACCCGCCCCGCGTTATGCGGGGCGGGTTGTCCGAAAGTGTAATATATTTATTGTGTTACCCAGAAAGGTGCGTTTGACGGAGCATTCAGAAGAGCCTCAAGCTCATCGTCCAACTTGGCTGCAAACATCTGGAATCCGCCCATTTCCTGTACTGTCAGGTATTCGCCAACCAGCGAATGCACAACTTTCATTCCCTGCGCTTCTGCATATGCATGAGCTTTGCGATAGACAATAAACTGTTCCATCAGTGTAGTTGCGCCTGCACCGTTGATCATGAGCAGGATCTTGTCGCCACTGACGCAATTAGCTGCAGGCAGTACCTGTTTAGCCATTTTCTCAGCTGTTTCGTCCGCTGTAAGCATCTTGCTGCTGCCTGTTCCAGCTTCACCATGCTGACCCATGCCGATTTCCATCTCGTCATCAGCGAGATCAAAGATAGCGTCACCTGACTGCGGGTGTGTTGCTGTCGTGAGCGCAACGGCCAATGTAGCCATGTTGTTGTTGATCTTTTCAGCAACGGCATATACTTCGTCCAGGCTCTTGCCTGCTTCAGCGGCAGCGCCAGCAACCTTGAACAGAGGTACGCAACCGCCCAGACCGCGACGATTTTCGATGGGAACATCTGCGCCAGGAGCAATGTCTTCATGAGTCAGGATCATCTTAACGTTGATACCTTCTTCTTTCGCCATCTCAAGAGCCATATTACCGCTCATTACATCGCCTTCGTGGTTCAGAACTACGAAAAGGATACCTGCGTCGCGCTTCAGAAGCCTCATTGCTTCAATAACTTTAGGTGCGCCAGGTGCAGCGAAGACATCGCCTACTACCGAAGCATCCAGCATTCCGTCGCCCACGAATCCGCTAAGTGCCGGCTCATGGCCTGCGCCGCCGATTGTTAATATAGCGACTTTGCTTTCGTCCTTTGCCTTTGCGCGCATAACGATCTTATCGGAAACGAGTTTCACCTTGTCAGAATGCGCTGCGCAGTAGCCCTGCAGCAATTCCGGGGTGAGGTCGTCTGGGTTATTGATGAATTTTTTCATTGGCATAATCAGTACTCCTTTGGTGATTATTTCTTGTTAGTTATCTATCTGCATGAATTCAATGGGAATACCTTCTTCGACAATGAATCCGACCTGTAAACCTTCTGCAGGACTGAAGGGCTCAAGAAGGACTTCTTGACCTGCCATGGCTTCCTTGAGATCAGGAACCACGTAAGATATATGCGTTGTAGTCTGAAGAAGCTCTGGCATAGGGCTGCCGTCTTCAAAACGAAGCCATTCAATCTTGTTCGGGCTGGCTTCCACGTCTGTGACGTAGAGTTTAGCGTCAGCCATGTAATTTTCGTTTTCTTTTTTCTCGTTAGTTACGATTCCGATGTGATGCAGTTCTCTCATTTTTCTGTCTCCTGACTATGTCTTTACGCTTTGTCGCCAGTGCAACCGAATACCATACCCGGCTTGCTGAACTGTACGTGGTTATGGAATGTTCCATATTCCGTTACTATCGCCCCTTGTTTGCCAGCACGCTGAAAATGCCATGAGTGAGCATCGTTCATTTCGTACGGCACGCCGTCCTGCGCTGTGCGCTTAGTGACATACTTTGATTTAAACCAAGGTTCGCCGTATCCCCAAGGACGTTCGCTTTCCGGCATGTCGCGGATAAGAGTTTCTTCTTCACCTTTGTATTGGCCGAAAAATTCTACTTCGCCATAACGAACCTGCCATGCCTCCATCTTCGGGCCGTAACCGCCTTCACCGCCGAGATGACTGTGCTCAGGAAGCACCTGACCTGGAAGAAGATATATCTCATGACCAAGGTAACCGAATTTCTCGTCTTTGAATTCGCCGGTATAAACGCCCGCGCCAGCCTTGCCATAGGTGTCTGCCTTGTTGATCCAGAAAATACCACCCATACCGAGGTTGAGGAAATCGTTCTGAACAAAGTCACATGTCCAGAAATTATCAGTCTTGAGCATATCGTTAATCGGATATCCAAAACACTTCATCATATCGTAATATGCCTGGATCGATTTGTCCTTGGCAAATACACCATCAGTGTAAAAGTCATCCTTTTTCAGGGGCTTTGTACGGCAACATCCTCCCTTTGGATCGGAGCAGGAGCTTGCAAGAACAAGTCCAGCGCCGGCGGTTGTCTTTAATGCGGTTCTGCGAGTCATCTTTTTCATTACAGCTCTCCTTGATATTATTTATGCCACGAGCTATCATCATATCGATTTTGTCTTATATTGGAAGGGGTAAATCATAAAAAAGCAGTTTTTTTGCTATTGTATGCAAATCTGCTTATAGTTGTGTTTTGTCAGGAAATAGAGAGTTAAACTAAACCACCACCTCGACACAATAACCCACCCCGCCTTACGGCATCCATTCAAGGAGGGGTGGGTTTGTAACGCTATTTCTCGATGCGATACAGATGTTTGTCTGTGCGGAGAATGATGGCGTTGCCGACAAATGCCGGTGTCGCCATGATTACACAGTCAGAGAGCTTGTTTGTCGCCAACGGCTTAAATGTATCGCCAAGTTCAAGAACCGTAGTCGTTCCTTTGTAGCTGGTTAGGTAAAGCCTGTTGTTGGCGATAATCGGAGCCGCATAGTGCTTGCCTGGAAGCTTCTTGTTCCAAATGAACTCACCGGTCTTGGCATTCGCCGCACAAGCAACACCCGAATCCTGCACCCAGTAGATTCTGTCTTTTATTACGACAGGCGAAGGTATGATCGGCGAAAACTTCTTTGACTCCCACGCTATATGTGTCTTGGTGACATCGCCCTTGCCATCATGACGCACAGCAATGATTTTGTTGCCGCTGAATCCGCTGCAGAAATAGAGCATATCGTTAGCGACTGACGGTTGTGCTGCCAGGGAGAATCCTTTTCCATGATTTATGCGCCAATATTCCTTGCCCGTGTCAGGATTGTACGAAGCTATCCATTGTGCGCATGGTGCTACGAGCTGGGCCTTCCCGTCCGTCTCAAAGATTATCGGAGAGGAAAAGGATTTATGGAAATCGACATTTTCTCCTGCAACAGGAGGTCTGTCAGTTTTCCATACCTCTTCGCCCGTCTTTTTGTTGAGCGCTGTGATGTACCGGAGATCCCGTCCGTCACGCAGAAGAATGAGTAGATTCTTGTAAAGCAAGGTTGAGCTACCTGGTCCGACTTCGTGATCGAGCGGCAAACGTGTCTTCCAGACAATCTCACCTTTGTCTAAAGTCACGCATGCAGTGCCGTAATCGCCAAAATCGCAGTATAGGTTTTTATCGTCAAGTGAGGGGGTAGGGGTAGCGAAGCTATTGAGAGTATGGACAGGTTGAGGGTTTTCCCGATTGAAGAGTTCCGTCTGCCACTTGATCTTGCCATTTCTTATATCAACACATAACGCTTTGAGCGTTATGCTGTCAGTCACGAAACCCATATTGTTTCCGACACGTTCTTTTTTTGTGTTTTCCTCGATAGCGGTGGTCATGTAAGCATAATTTCCGCTGATGAGAGGCGAGGAATGGCCTCTTCCGGGTGTTTGGACTTTCCATTTGATATTCTTGGTGTCACTCCAGGTCAGTGGCGGTGTGGCGCCATCGGCAATACCATCGCTGTTAGGTCCCCGAAATTGTGGCCAATTGTTTCCGAAAGCTATTGTTGTAAATAATGTAAAAAATGCAAGGAATAGTGTTCTTGTCTTCATCTATTCATCATAGTGAATTTAGTGATAAAAACCAGTATTGTTAAAAGTATTTTATAGAAGGCATATCTAAACCCAGATAGTATATACGTTTCGCAACGGACCTATTAAATCCCCTCCTTGGAGGGGTGGATTTGCCGAGCATCTAGCGAGGTAAAGACGGGGTGGGTGTTGGGCGCAAGTCACTTCTGCGGGGGCTACAAGCCCCTCCCCATCATAATCCTAATCCTAATCGTAATCGGATGGTTGTCTTGCTTTCTCCCTCTCTGTTGGCTATGGTTCTACGCATGAAAGCAAGTTTTGATCACGAGAAACTAGACGTTTACCAAGAATCCATTCGGTTTGTCTCCTGGGTTGATGAACTACTTGAGAAGATTCCCA
>JAUUYL010000102.1 GCA_030590485.1 Lentisphaerota bacterium
GACCAAACATCTGGTCTATCTCTTTTTTGAGTCGATCAGCCTCACCCAAAGCATTGTCACTGAAAGTTATTCTCTGCCCAATCTTTCGCTCCGCGATCTCGACGATGTTAACTGAATGGTCACCCACACGCTCAAGGTCATTTACTGTATGCAAGAATACAGGCAGCTTAACGGATACTTCTTCCGATAACTGCTCTCGTGACAAGTCAGCAAGATATGAGGTAATCGCAAGCTGGAATTCGTCGATAATATCTTCCGACGCCTCAGCTTGCTTGAGTTTGCGTCCGTCCTCTCCAACCAGACCTTCAACGGCCTGTTGAACACTTTCTCTGGCTCTTTCAGCCATCCGAATGATTTCGCGTTTTACCTGTTCCAGAGCTATCACAGGCGTATTAAACAGATGCCTCTCCAGCACAACAGGCTTCGCCGCTAATTCCATTTTCGTAATGGGAAGAATCTTCATAGCTAAAGCTTCGAGCCAATTAATAACCGGCATGAATACAACCGTATTAAAAACGTTAAAGATTGTATGGGCAACAGCGAGATGCACCATTATCCAAAAGCCCCAATTGTCCGACAACTCCAGCGGCGTAATCCAGATTACGAACTTGCTAAACAAGCCTGTCCACACAAATGGTAAAAAGTAAAGGACACCTAAACAATTGAATATAGTGTGCCCAATCGCCACGCGCTTTGCATTGCGGGAAGTCCGGAGTGCAGCCAACTGTGCTGTAATAGTGGTACCAATGTTGCCGCCAAGTATGAAAGGTATCGTAACCTTCAGTACCACATCACCGCTCATCCCAAATGCACCCGAGGCCGCCAACAACTGGATCATAGCGGTCGTGGCGGAACTGCTTTGCAACAGCATCGTCAATACAGCGCCTGCAAGCACAGCCAGTATCGTATTACTTCCGAGTGATATAAGCGCATCCTGCGCACCTGGGCTGTCCTTGATAGGATCAAACGCCTCTTTCATAAATGAGAGGCCCAAAAACAAAAGACCTAATCCCAGTAGTATGGTACCAGAACTCCTAAACTTTTGCTTCCTTCCGCCAATCTGCATCAGGAATCCAACCCCAATGGCCGGTAGTGCATACAAAGCTATCTTAAACTTGCCAATACCAAGTATAGAAACCAGCCAGGCTGTGATCGTAGTGCCAACATTCGCACCAAGAACAACACACAACGCCTGTTTCAAGGTCAGGAGCCCCGCGTTTACAAAACCGACTGTCATTACAGTAGTAGCGGAACTGGACTGAATTAGTGCTGTTACCAATGCCCCAATGAGAACAGCGATAATCCGACGTTTTGTCAGCGATTCGAGGAGACTTCTGAGTTTCTGTCCGGCTACTTTTTTCAAGCCGTCCGACATCAAGCCCATTCCGAAAAGAAATAGAGCCAATCCTCCCATTATACCAAAAATCATCTCCTGAACCATATTTATTCCTTAATGGCTTTGCGCATCCTGCTTCTGTCGATTAGTGGATCGTGACTCGCTTTATACGAGAAACGAATTTTGCGGTGTTTTTACCCTTTATCCAGAGACAGGTCAAGGAAGTTTTTGCAATCACGAAAAGATTTTATAACTAACGAAGAATGTAAAAGTAGTGCTTAATTGAATATCATTCATGCCTTAAAGCCACGATGGGGTCTACTTTAGCGGCATGTATAGCAGGATATAATCCGAAGAGAATGCCGATAGTCACGCTGATTGAAAGGGGCAGAAGAATCCCTTTTAAGGTCATCACTGTAATCATCCCGGAAAAGTACGTTATTAAGAACGGGATAAGAGCGCCCACACCCAACCCAATGATTCCCCCGGTAGTAGACAAAACTGTGGTCTCAATAAGGAACTGATAGACAATCTGTCTGCGTTTTGCGCCGATGGCCCGCCGAATTCCAATCTCACGCGTACGTTCTGTTACCGAAGCCAGCATAATATTCATAATTCCGATTCCACCGACTAACAGGCTAATACCGGCGATGGATCCGAGTACAATATTGAACCGTCTCTTCGTAGCTTCGGCCTGCTTTCGCAATGCCAAAGGAACACTCACTACATAATCCTTTTTCTTATGAAACTGCTCCAGCATTCTTTTGATTCCCGCCGCTACGGACTCAACTTTATCCCCCTCATCCACCTCGACAATAATCTGGTGCAGTTCCACCTTTTCTCGTTCGTCTCCACTCGAAGTACGTTTGGTAAAGATGTCACCGAAGTATCGGCGCGCCACCTCGATGGGAATGTAAGCATCGACTTCCTGGTCGGGAATTTGAATGTTGCCGGCCTGGCCGCTTTCACTTTTGACAATGCCGATGACCTCAAACTGGTCGCCCCCGATGCGGATGGTCTGGCCTATCGTGCTCTCAGTGGCCAGAATCTTACGAGCGCCAAATTCAGTCAAAACAGCCACGGGCGCTTTTTTGTCCTCATCGGATTGTAGAAGCTCCCGTCCGGCAAGGACCTCACGGGGCACAAGCTCGAACCACTGTGGTGTGGTCCCCACAACGCGAAGTTCCATCTCTTTTTCGCCAAGACGTGAGTCTTTGCGCATGATTTTCGCCGGTGCTGTCTGCTTGACATGACTGAAGCTCTCAGAAATTCTTCTATGGTCTTCATAAAGCAGCCCATAGATGCCCATGTGTGAATGTGTTGTACTAAGTGACTCTTCTTCCGCGGATTTGATCGATGAGATAATGATATTATTACTCCCAAGCTTGCGAATCTGTTCAAGGGCTTCCTTGCTGGCGCCTTCTCCAACAGAAAGCATGGCTACTACACTGCCCACGCCAAAGACGACCCCTAACATAGTGAGGAATGAACGCAGCTTGTGAAGCAGAAGATTCTCGATGCCGAGCCATATATTTCGCATGAATCTAGTTTGCCTCATTGCCCCCCCCTTCAACCCTGTCAATCCTGCCATCTAACATATGTATCTTGTTCCGTGCATGGTCAGCTATTGTAGCTTCGTGGGTCACGATGATGATGGTTTTGCCCTGTTCGTTCAACTTGACCAGCAGTTCCAGGATTTGTTCGCCTGTCGCCGTATCCAGATTACCGGTTGGCTCATCGGCAAAAAGAATCTGCGGGTCGTTCGCTAATGCTCTGCCGATTGCGACCCTTTGCATTTGTCCACCGGAAAGTTCCGTGGGTCGGTGACCCAATCTGTCACCAAGTCCAACTTCTTCCGCTATCTCTTTAGCACGCTGAGCACTTCGGACTGAATCCCATCCAAGGTAATATAAAGGCAATTCTATGTTTCTCTGGACGGTCAATTGAGAAATCAGGTTGAAGCTTTGGAATATGAATCCAAGGTACTTGAGCCGGAGTTCGCTGAGAGAATCATCATCAAGAGTACTCACATCCCGGCCTTCAAGGTAATATCGACCCGATGACAGCCGGTCCAAACATCCGAGGATGTTCATCATAGTACTTTTCCCTGAACCACTGGGCCCCATGATGGCCCAGAAGCTGCCCCTCTTAAAGGACACATTTACACCAGCGAGTGCTCTGACCTCCTCTGTCCCCATTTGGTAGACCTTGCTCGCTTTATCAAGCCTGATAATGTCATTGTGGTTATTGGAAAGGACTTGACTATCCATCTATTGGTTCCTTTCCGATCCCCGAGACCTCGGGCCTCCTCCCTGCATCGGGCCCGTACCCTGACGCTGCCGCATCTTTTTTCGTTCCTCCGGCGTCATATTCTCGAAACGCTTGCGCATCTGTTCCCGCTGTTCGGGTGTCAAGCTCTCCAAGCCCTCTCTACCCGAGCGTCCCTGCCCGGGACCAAGCCCTCGTTCTTCCCTTTGTGGTGCCGCAGGCATACTGGGTGGTCTGCGGACTTCGGCTCCATTGGTCTCTCCCAGCCTCTCATTTATCCTCTGCTTCAAGTCATCACCGGAACCGGACAAACCGATGCCAGTCATCTCTGAACCGGGCTCAATAGTCGCGGATTTCAATGGGGGTGTCATCAAAACATGCTCTCCCTCGCTAAGGCCGCTGACGATTCTGATCATCCTCCTATTATCCAGGTCAACCTTGACCTTCCTTTCCTCGATAGAGTTGTCTTTTACAACGAAGACCGTCGATTCTCCACCAACCCGCAACACTGTTTGAACCGGCACATAGACCACATCCTCATATTGCTCAACGATGATTTCAACCTTACAGCTCATACCGGTTCGCAGCGATGGTATATTACCTTCCAGGTATATGTCCGAGTTGTACACCTTCAAATCGGGATTCATCCACATACTCTGTGGGTCGGGTAATGGAGCTATGCGCTGGACAGAGCCTAAGAACTTTTGACCCGGCAGCGCTTCAACTGTTACAACTACCGGAAGACCCAATTGAACCTTTTGAAGGCTCGCCTCATGGATATCCACCTCAACCATCGCTGATTGCGCCGTAGGAAGGTGGAACAGCTCCTGCCGTTCGGTGAGTTCGACACCTACATCCATCGGTTCTCGACGGTCACGCCAACCTCCTCTTCGAGCAGTCGTTGCGTAGATCACCATTGCGTCAGTCGGGGAGTATATCCTGGCTTTCTTGAGCTGGTCCTCAATCTTATTGAATTTGTCCTTTTGACGCTTATAATCAAGTTCTTTGGCCTTCAAATCCGCATCCGCTTGTATAACAAGAGCCCTGGCCTTACGCTCAATCCGCTCCAGCGCCATCTCAGCCTGTGTAACATCACTTGTGAACTGCGCTATATTGCGATGGTATGTAAAGTCCTCCAGCAGACTGAGGTTATTCTGTGCCAGTTCCAGGTTGTTTTTACTGCGGGTCACCGCCAGTTTGTCGGCCATAAGTTCAGTCTGTGAGATATATTTCTTTTCGTACAGCTTCTGCGACCACGTCAGGGTCTCCTCGGCACGCTTAAGCTCCTCTTCTCTCAAGGTTATGTCGTTGTCAGCAGTCGTCTCTTCGTTGGGATACTGGCCCTTTATATATTGATCCAGGTCCTGTATGGCGAATTCAAGAGTCAGTTGCGCCACATTCACATCACTTATAGACTGATTTTGCACCACGGCGAGGGTCTCGTTTGCATCGATAAAGGCCGCATAAGCCGTCATGACGGCAATTTCCTGGTCGATTTTGCTGTCCTCCAGTACACTGGCATCCAGCTCAATCAGGAGGTCCCCTTTCTTAACGTGCGTCCCCTCGGGTATTAGCGAAACAATGGAAGTCCTACCTTCAATCTCGTTCTTGATGACGATTTTTTCTTTGGCCTTGATCGTGCCCGACTCGAGAATACTAATTGTCAATGGCCCTCGTTTTGCAAC
>JAUUYL010000128.1 GCA_030590485.1 Lentisphaerota bacterium
CGTGAACCACTTTTACTGCCCGATTAACGCAGACGGCACGAAAGGCCCACTTTACGAGAGCGTCAAGACACTCAACGGAGAGATCCGGGCCGTCGCCGGCGTCTTCAAGAACTCAAGCGTCCTGCGCGTGGGTCACACGGGAAAGAAAGCCCAGTGGTGGGATGCGGGCAAACTCGGCACGGATGTCCCGCGCCAGAAGGAAGGCCCTGTCCCGAATGGGACGACCCGGTATAAGCCCGCCTCACCGGTAGCATCATTCATCGCCCAGGGCCAGCACGGCGCGATCGTCTCCGAACTGGTGAACGGGAAGAACCGCTACCTGGTCGTCGTGAACAAGGACTACGCCCACGTCATGGTACTCAGGATCATTTTCGATCGCACGAAAGACATCTCCGTCATCGGCAAGGACGGGTCCGCAGCAGCGCTCGAAAAGAACGTGTTCATGAAACTTGTTGACCCGGGCGATATCGTGATCTTTACCTGGTCCGAATAGTTGTGCAAGTATCTCGCCGAGGTCTGAACAGCGTAGGCAAGAAGGACACCGAACCAGATGAATGCACGCTATCGTCGCTGATGCGCCGAAGCGTGATTCACGACATTATGGATAAGTACAAGCCATATAAATAGCCATATAATAATATTGACAAATGTGTTGAGATATGTTGTAATATATTATGAAAAAGAAAATTAAATATACTGATGATCCTATTGGAAACTCTCGAGTCATTAAAGACTTCTTGATGAGTACGCAGTACATCAAACATAGAATAAAATCATAACAAGGGATGTTTAATATGGACAAGACATGCATAGGGCTGTTATTAATGTTCTTACTTGCAGATTTAGCAGGCGGTGGCCAAAGCAGCACTTATTTATTTCCTGCGGTCAGTAAAGACAAGACAGGATATATTGACACAAAAGGGCAAGCGGTAATTCCTCATAGATTTGAAGAAGGCCACGAGTTCTCAGAGGAGTTGGCAGCCGTACTTGTTGATGGGAAGTGGGGCTATATTAACGTTACTGGAGAGATTATCATCAAACCTGCATATCGGCAGGCAGCTAATTTCTCCGATGGCATGGCTTGTATTCAAGTCGGGCGGAAATATGGGTATGTCAACAAACAGGGAAAGCTTGTTGTCAAATCACAATACGATAAGGCAGGGCCATTTTCAGAAGGATTTGCGGTCGTAGGAATCGGGCAGGACAAAACGTTCTTCATTGACAAGGCAGGCAAGCCTGCAATCACACCGGACGGATACGGTATAGATATTTCCGGTTTCTCTGAGGGACTTGTTTTCGCATATAACAAGAACTCTCGCACCCCCGTTTATCTTGATAAGGAGGGCAAAATCGCGATCAGACTTGAGAAAAGCACGACCTGCTTCGTCATCCAGGGCGCTCCCTTTTCTGAAGGTCTGGCCGCTGTGAAGATCAATGGGAAATGGGGGTACATTGACAAGACCGGAACCCTTGTTATCACACCTCAATATAAACAAAGCGCATCATTCTGTGCAGGTCTGGCCTGCGTGAGTACTGAAGAAATAAGAGACCATGTGGGCTACTGGACACACTTCATCATTGATCGTGCGGGAAAGACAGTAAAGGAAATCGCATGGTGGCCGATAGGGACATTCTCAGAAGGTCTAGTCCCGGTCCAGACATGGGGCAAAGAAAAGAACAAGAATACGTATGGCTATATTAACACGCAAGGGATAATGGCAATTCAACCGAAATTCGACAATGCTTTACCCTTTCGAAATGGGCTGGCACGCGTAAAGGTTCAGGGGAACGACGCTTACATTGATAAGGCAGGACAAATGGTCTGGGTCGGGAAATCCAGGAAAAATGAGCGCGTGACCACCTACTCAGGCAAGTCGATGGTCGATGCGTACCTAGAGGGTCTAAAGGCAGAGGACTGGCGTATAGCGCAGTCATACATACAGAAAATGAACAGAGAAGAACTTGTCGAAGGCTGTTTGAAGACACTTGAATGGTTACTTGAAGATCCAAAGAGAACTGAGTCTTCAGATATAGGACGCGGTGGCGTGATCGGAATGGTTGCTGTGGCTCCATTCTTTCAAACATATTGTCGTTCATTCGCGAAACAAGAAAAGGCTATAGTGCCAACACCTTTTCGTGAAATGCTCGCTGACAAATCGCATGACATTGACTTCCGCAGGGCACTGGCGGCATTCTATGGTCATCACAGCTTCTATGCAACCAGCTGGGAGCAGCTTGATGACGACGTGAAAGTACTGTGCAAGATAGTTCATGACAGCGGCGAAGATGCCAAACTTAGGGAAGAAGCAGCAAATGCCGTCTTCAGGCTTACCTATCGGCTGTATCAAAAATACCGCCATGAAACCATGAAGGAAGATGTGCCCGCCGGCGACAAGAAAGCAAAACACCCGGACATCGTGGGTATCCTCAGTAAGACCCCTTGTCCATTTGTTCCGGCCCAAAAAGCGCATTGGGAGATGTTAGTGTATGCCATAGAGAAGGCGACCTCAAGTGCGTTGGTACTCTACGAAGATGCCTCGACCGACAGAAGCAGAAGACACGTCTTCGCTTTTCTAGAAGACGTTCGAAGGTTCAATCTGGTGCGAGACAGGACGTTGGTGAAGAAGATAGAGAAGATACGAACAGAACGTGACAACTCCAGGAAAAAACCGTGACTAAAGACATCTTTGGAGAGTCACACTCATTCCCTCTGTTTGGGATTGAACAAAGTAACACAATAGGAGTCATAACAATTGGGTGGAGCGTGACGGCTATTCGCTGCGCTCACAGCCGCACCTCACCCTAACGTTAGGAGAAGAATCATGAAAAAAACCTTCGGCATATTAATACTCATTTCCATAATAGTTGGTGCTGACTGTGCCAACTCTAAGGATGCCAGGGCAGAAAATCGTATCGTTGTATTAACTTACAATGTTCACCATGGCGAAGGAGTAGATCAACAGTTTGATTTGGAACGAATTGCAGAGGTTATTAATTCTGTATCCCCTGATATTGTATCTTTGCAGGAAGTTGATAACAAGACCACACGAAGCAAAGGAATTGATCAGGCAAAAGAACTCGCTCGCCTCACGAACATGACGTCCGTATATGGTTCTTCAATGGATTATGCTGGCGGCAAGTATGGTAATGCTGTACTCACAAAACTTCCTATCGAGGGATCAAAGACCATACCTCTACCCGGAGAGCCACGATCCGCCTTATGTGTAACTCTGACAACATCGGGAAAACATAG
>JAUUYL010000118.1 GCA_030590485.1 Lentisphaerota bacterium
CTATCGCTGCCAATATCCGTTCCGGCGTCATAGGCAATATATGCACTCGGGCTCCAACAGCATCGAAAATTGCATTGGCAAGTGCTGCACCAACTGTTGTGATCGCCGGCTCTCCACAACCCTGGGGTGGTATATCCGGATTATCGACCAGCATAACATCAATCTGTGGCACATCTGCAAATCGGGTAATCTGGTAAGAATCAAAGTTTTTCGTCCGTATTTTTCCACCACTGAATTCAACTTCTTCGGACAGTGCAGCGCTAAGCCCCATGGTAATCCCGCCTTCAATCTGTAATTTTGCGCCTTGTGGGTTAATAATCTCACCCATGTCCTGAGCACACACAACGTGCTCTACCTTCACCTTTCCAGTGGATTTATTCACAGATACGTGTGCAATTGTTGCCACATAGGTATTCAAATAATTCGTACACGAGATACCGTATCCCATGCCGCTGGGGCTTTTATTAAAATTATATCCAAATTTGTCTACAGCAGTTTTGAGCACACGAATCATACGTTCGTCGGTTAAGTTTTTCATGCGAAATAAAAGTGGATCCATTCCTGCTACCTGCGCTAGAATATCGGTATGCGATTCCATTGCAAAAACGTTTGTGTTGCTTCCAGGGCCTCGCCAGGCACCCGTTCCAAATGGATGCACACTTCTTGCACTTCGCGTTTTTACAAGGAAATGCGGGATGTTGTAAATAGGTTCCGAACTTCGCGAACCGGTGAACAGGATATCACACTCCCAGAACGTAATATGGCCTTCCGCATCTAAGCCGGATTCCAGTTGAACCACAGCCGCCGGACGAAAGGCATCGTAAAAAAACTCTTCTCTCCTTGTCCATGCAAGTTGTACAGGATGCCCAGTAATTTTCGATAATTTTACAGCCTCGCTGATTTGTTGGCCTGATTTTTTACCACCAAATCCCCCACCCACAAAAGGTGTTATTACATGAACATTCTCTTCAGGTATCTTCAAAGTCTCTGCTACTGTTCGTTGTACGCGAAAAGGTGCCTGTGTCGAGGCCCAAACAGTTACTTGTTCATCCTCTACATGTGCCAATACCGCATATGGTTCTATGGGGGCATGGGCAACATAGTGATTATAAAATTCCGATTCAACCCTCTGTTTCGTTGCAGCATGCCCATCAGCTAAGCTTCCTTTTTCAACATAAACTCGGCCATCGTGTGCAGCTTTTTTAAGATAATCGAAAATGGACTGATTATCCACTTTCGGCTCAGGTACATCCCATTTCGTAAATACTAACGCGAGCGCATCTTCTGCCAGGTCCGGCATCTCATGCAAAACTGCAATCAGGTCATCTTCCTGAATCACAATCGCACCGGTAATGTTCAGAGCTTTGGAAACATCGACAGCTGCTAATGTGGCATCATGGGATGGTGGTCGAAGGACTTTTGCGTGCAACATACCCGGGAGTATAATGTCAGAAGTGAATTTTGCTTCGCCCGTCACTTTCGGCCTGGCGTCCATTCGCATTGTCGGTGTGCCGGAAACAGTATGTTCGGAAATAGACTTTATTGGCACGTCGGATATATGCCGGTCGATCTGCTTTCCTTTTACCAGCTCCGAGTATGTCACTGTATTTACTGCATTCATTTTATCGCTAACTATACCATTCTTAACAACCAGGCGCTCAGGTTTTATATTCAGTTGTTCTGATGCCATTTGCAACAATATTGCCCTCGCTTCAGCTCCTGCCCTTCGAAGTGGCGGCCCATAATATTTCGTGCTGCGTGAACCTGTAGTGCCACTATCCCATGGGCATAGCATGGTATCTCCCATCACCATGTCTATTGAATCAAGCATTACATCAAGCTCTTCTGCAAGCATCTGTGCCATTGATGTAATGATTCCCTGCCCCATTTCAATTTTACTACAAAACAGAGCCACCCGGCCATCATCCCCAATTTTGAGATATGCATTGAAGTCGGTGGGATAGCCTCTATCGCGTTGCTGCAGTGCTATCGCACCGAAAGTTCCTGTTGTAAAGAATATAAAAACGCCATTGCCTGAAATCTTCAGGAAGTCACGCCGCGACAACTGCCGGCCAGCCGAAACAACATTGTCACTTGTTTGTAAGAATTGCTCTTCATTCATATAAATGGCCCTCCTTTAAAACATTTGCAGTCGATTTGATTACTTGCCCATAACGCTGCGCTAAACGAAGTTCCGCACTGAGGGTGAAGGCTGTCGAGCTTGCTCGATCAGACTGTAAAACCCGCAAGGGCGGGATCAAATTGCGTTTAACGTCTTGTTCTAGAACGTTTTGGTTCGATATCCAGCTAAAGCTGATTTATTGTAGTAAGTTACAAAGCAATTTGGTTTGGTGCAGCGTTCAAGCACATTTCTTTTGGATGCAGGAGTTGCAAAGCAACGAACAGACAAAAGTTCAGCTTAGGTGAATGTGCTTGCGGATGTGAGTATATTCATTGTTCTTATACTGCTAATCTGTATTTACAATCACTTTTGTTTATTATTATGCATCCTGACTTTTCCTTTCCTACATATAACGTCCAGCATGACACGCAGGAAATTGCTGCAACGTAACTATTTCCTGTCGCCGTCCATGCTCTTGTTGGAATATTTTGATCTTTTTTCGTTCTTCAATCGTTCTTTCACCCAGCGATATTCTCCAAGGTTTTCTCGCTGCTCCTCTGTAGTCAACCTGTCCAATGCGGCTTTCCCCAACCGGTCTTGCACCTGCTGATAGTAGAGACTGGCTGGGGTGACGCGAGTGTCATCCTTATCTTCCGGGGCAGATCCGATCACCCAAGAGATTCCTCCGGGTGGTTCGTTCACAGAGAATCCCGGGGCGATGCAGTTATAGAAACAGGTCTGGGTTCCGGCCCAACCATGACCGGTCCCCGAGTTGCCACGGAATCTCGATTCCATTTCCCTTTCAGATTTCACATTGTCGAACAAGGTGCCGACAGAATAGCGATGATGTGGACCTGCGGACTGCTTGGAGTCGAACCCCACGCAGTCGACAAACACGTTGGGCCCTGCCGTTCTTTCCTGTGTCACAAACTCATGGCGTCCGTTATACGCAAGGCAACGCTGCACAAGATTCAGTTGTCCATCAATCATAAAAGTATAACGACGGCCGCCGACGATTCTTGAAGCATGACCTAAATTTACACAGTCCTGAATGGTCGCACCTTTTCCGGAAGCGGAGACCAGGGACCACCCGAAATAGTTACCGGTGACATCACGTACCCAGGTATTCTCGGTATTGCTCTTGAGTAGGATCCCATGCCAGGCGTGGTTTTCAGCCCTGATCGCTTCCTTGGGATTCCCATAGGGATGATTGAGACTCGGCGCGGCGAACTCTGAAACCAGGCGCAGGTTTTCAACACCTACCTCCATCACACGCCCTGGTGTCTCGTAGTGGTATATTGCACCTCCGCCATAAGCAGGCTCCATCGAATGGACGATCGGCGCATCGATGGTGATGCGGTTTCCTTGAACACCGGTGATACGACGTTCAAAATAGAAATCATATTCTCCGGCTTCCCATTGTCGGGTGTGGTTAAATGTCTTACCATCCTTGGATAGGGGCACTCGCTCTACAAAATCGTCCCAGCTCTCATCACTCTTCTGCAACAAGCGGTATTGGCTATAACTGTCAAGGCGTTGATAGTAGAAGCCAGGTGCCTTACCATCTTTTACCCAACGTACATTACGAATCCCGGCCCATCTGGCTTCAAGTTTGTCGCAGCCAATGGAGAGAATCCAGTCTGCTGTGGAAGGCCGATGCACAACAATTCGATCTCCAGGCTTAAAGCCAGAAGCCGACAACACCTCAAAGGAATGGGTTCCAACAGGAACATAGGCATCGACGATAGCCTGCCTAGAATTCATTTCCAGTTCTATCTGGTCCTTGTTCCCGCGGTATCCATGCCGGATATGAGCTCCGAGATATTCTATGTTGGGCCCGACCGTAAGTAACGCCCGCTGGTATTTTATGTTGTCGTAACCGGTCGCAATGATGATGGTGCCGTCCGGGCCATTCCCTTCGCCTCGAAGAACAATACCACTATGGGAAATAGTAAG
>JAUUYL010000114.1 GCA_030590485.1 Lentisphaerota bacterium
GAAAAAATTGGCGACACAACAATTAAGCGACTATTCAGATCCGCTTTAGCGGATCTTTTTTCTCCACACATACTGATATCTTATTTGATATCTGAAAAACATTTCCTACACTCAAGTTGTAAAGGGGTTTATTAACTAAGGAGATGTATCATGAAAGATCTGTTAAACGTACCCACAAGTTTCTTCAGACCCGACCTGTTTGACGAGCTGTTCAATGGATTCTTCTACCCGCAACGCAGGGAGGAGCGGTCTGTTTCCAACCTTTTGATTCCTTTGGCTGATATTGTTGAGACAGATTATGCCTATAGCGTCCGTGTGGAGCTTCCAGGGCTCAAGAAGGATGACATCAAGGTCAACTTCAGCGATGACATGCTGACCATCTCAGGAGAGAGCAGTAGCTCAGAGGAAAAGGAAGAGGAAGGTAAGATTATCCATCAGGAGCGCCATCATAGAAGCTACCGTCGAACCATGAGGGTGCCTCGTCAGGTTGATGTGGAGAACATTCATGCTGAGTTCAAGGACGGACTGCTTGAGGTTGTACTCCCAAAATTAGAGAAAGAGGACCAAACTGACAAAATTGATATTCAGGTCAGCTGACTGAGGATTATCGGTAGACTGAAACAGAGCGAACACTGAAGTTTTTCCTGTTTGGTTTCCACAGAAACTAATGTCAGTAAATTAAGCCCTAAATTATTCAGTAATAAACTTAACTTAGGTGGATTTACTTTGATGAGTGACAATAAGTATGCAGTTGCATCGAACGGGGCTGCAAAAGAGGCTAATATCAGTGATCAGGCAGCGAGAGCGCCTTTCTATCTCCTGTTTGATCGGTCAGGAAATCTCCTGGAAGCACTAAGAAATCCATTTTCTGATACAGCTGGACGCGCAGCGCCACAGGCGGCTCAATTTCTTGCGGAGGCGGGTGTTACCAAATTGATTGCCGAGAGGTTTGGCCATAAACTGGTCAGTGAGCTTATCTCTAAAGGGATTGGCCATCTGGAATCGAAAGGGTCAGTCGAATCCGCTATCAATAGCCTTGCATCAAAAGCATGATCTTCCGTATCAGTGATTTTAGGGAGTGCGAAATCGACTATCTGCAGGGTTGAGCTATGGAAAACACTTTCTGGACTGCATTGATTGTTAGCTCGTCAGCCGCAGCGGTTACTACGCTCGGTATCTATACCATCCGGAATTTTGAAAACTGGGGTCGGCGAAACACAGCCTACTTCATGTGTTTTGCTGCGGGAGTGCTTATTTCAGCTTCCTTCCTCCACATCATACCTAAATCATTCTCAATGAATCCTCATGCAGGTGTCTATCTGTTGATAGGGTTTCTAGGGCTCCACTTCTTCAACAGATTTATTACTGCATTTGTGTGTGAAAAAGATCCCGACAAGGCGGAATATGGCATAGGTATTGTTCCAACCCTGGGTATCGGCTTTCATTCACTTATTGACGGTTTCGTCTATTCAATCACCTTCACAGTCAGTATCTTTACCGGGCTCCTTGCGACGGCAGGGATGGTGTTGCATGAGTTTCCTGAAGGCATCATTACCTATCTGTTGTTGGTTCGCGGCGGATTTACCGAACGGAGTGCATTGATTTTGGCTTTTCTGGCCGCTGCGCTTAGCACTCCAGTTGGAATGTTGATTTCCTATCCTTTTATCAGCCAGATGGATAAGTCTTTATTGGGCGCGTTGCTGTCTCTCTCGGCGGGGGCATTAGTTTATGTGGGGGCAACACATCTATTACCAAAAGCACAGCAGGAGCACAAAAAATACAGTTTTGTAGCGCTTGCGGGCGGTGTCCTGGTTGCGGTGGTGATTGTGTTGTCAAAGGCCTAGCGGAGCGCCTGACAATAACTGGCTTGATCTGGGACTATACTGAAGTTAATGATGGAGGTTTCTAGCTCATCCAATTTGGAGTTCAGGTTAGTCATTGAATTTTTGAAAGAAAAGAAGAGTTCGAAGCGGCGGAAGCGTATCGGAAGGAGCTTGAGACATCTGAATAGCATACATAAGCATTGGTTTATGATACTTTTGATTCATATAAACGAGCCGAAAGTTGGAGTATGAAGATGGTTGTAGAACGCAGGCATGATATGGGTACAGGCGGGGCGTGTTTCTGCCCTAAATGCGGCGAGAAGATTCCGCATGGTCGTGGTATTCCCTGTCAGGAAGAGCATTGTCCCAGGTGTGGAGCGAAAATGCTTCGTGAGGGCTCCTATCATCACGAGCTGCTGGAGAAGAAAAGGAGCAAGAAAGACCTAGAGTAGGATACATGTAAGCAAGGAAGTTTACCCAGCTATAGTTCTAAAGAGTGCATTATGATTGTTTTTGGTCCAGTGCCATCGAGACGTCTTGGGCGCAGTCTTGGCATCAATAATATTCCACCTAAGGCATGTTCTTATTCATGCGTTTATTGTCAGGTGGGGCCGACCAAGCGGAGGGAAACAGAACCCCGTTCGTTTTATACACCTGATAAAATTTTTTCCGACGTAAAATCCAGCGTGGAAGCAGCCGATAGAGCCGGTGAAGGAATAGATTATCTGACCTTCGTACCAGACGGCGAACCCACACTCGACTCACGGCTGAACGAAACCATCGAAAATCTGCGTTCACTGGATATCCCTATTGCGATCATCTCCAATGCCTCCCTTATCTGGCGTGAAGAAGTTCGAAAAACTTTGGCAATGGCAGATTGGGTCTCGCTGAAAGTGGATGCCATTGATGAATCACTATGGCGACGGATAAACCGTCCGGATGCCACCCTGGATCATCAGGCTATACTGGATGGAATGATGAGCTTCGCCGGTGAGTTCAAAGGAACTTTGGTAACAGAGTCAATGTTTGTTATGGGATTGAATGATACAGAAAAGGCAGCTAATGAAATAGGTAGTTTCCTGAGCAAACTGGAGCCTAAGACTGCATACCTCTCTGTTCCCACACGGCCGCCTGCTGAAAAGAATGTTTCTTCCCCTGACGAATCGACCCTAAACCGCATCTTTCAGATAATAAACAAGCAAGTAATCCACGTGGAACTTATGACGGGTTACGAAGGCAATGCCTTCTCATCGACAGGTAATGTAATGGAAGACCTGTTGTCGATAACGGCTGTACATCCGATGCGAGAAGAGGCAGTTCAGGCACTATTAAGCAAAACCAGAACAAACTGGAGTCTAGTGGAGAGACTGATTAAAGAGCATAAACTATTGCAGACTGAGTATGAGGGACGGAAATTCTATGTTCGTCGCCTCCGACAGCAGGCTAAGGATTAAGGAAAAGTGCAGAGAAGTTGAGCGATTGTGCTTAGATTAGGATGATTTGACTTGCGATAGTCGAGTGGCCGCTTTGGGTTGTCCTTTATTGTCAGACGCAGGCATATTCTCTAAATAGCACAGAACACTATCCATTCGCTTCGTTAG
The DNA here is from genome assembly GCA_030590485.1 of Lentisphaerota bacterium. Taxonomy (GTDB): domain Bacteria; phylum Verrucomicrobiota; class Kiritimatiellia; order UBA8416; family JAUUYL01; genus JAUUYL01. The sequence continues at coordinate 3,425 of JAUUYL010000114.1, forward strand.
CTCAAGTTACATGTCTGTGTAACCATCTCCTGGAATCTGACCATGCATAATAGAGATCTTGGAGCATATTATGCTCCATAGAGTAGACTAAGCAATGCACAAGAGCAGAATCACAAGGGGGTTGAGCGGATTGAAACAGGGCTTGAGGTTGGGATATCTTTGTGTATCCGGCGGTTGTGACATGTTAAGCCAAAAGTAGCGTTCTCCCGGGTTGTTTCGTTTATCATGCAGAAAACGTCGGTAATAGCTACAGTAGCCAGCAATCTAATGAAAAGATCGGAGATAAATTGGCGTATAGGCGGCCCGCAGGGCAGTGGTATTGACCGCATCGTCGTTCTGTTTGCCCGTGCCTGCGCCTTGAATGGACTGGAAGTCTTTGCACGCCGTGAATACCACTCCAATATCATGGGACGCCACAGCTACGTTGATCTGCGGATTAGTTCTGATCCTGTCACCTCCCATGTCGAGACTGTCGATTTACTTGTGGCCTTCGAGGCCGAAACATTGTGCAGGCATGCATGGTCTCTGTCGCCGAGCGGGTGCTTGATCCATGGAGCGGACGATGCTGAACTATCCCTTGAGCGCATTACCTTCCTGGACAGGCGTGTTAAGGAGGGTATTCAAGCCCGCTTGGGGGAGCAGGGACTACAGGCGAGTACGGCGGGCGTTCTTGAAACTATCCGCCAATCCGGGGTGCAGACGTTTGCCATCCCCTATAAAAGGCTGACCAAAATGTTGGCCAAAGATCCGGGTGTCTCGCGGCGGGAAGCAGAACTGACACGTAATACCCTGGCGGCAGGCGCCTCCTGCGCCCTTTTAGGATGTCCACAAAACCATTTGCTCAGCGCCTTGGAGCAAACCTTCGCGGATCGTCCCGATGTGCTGACAATTAACCGAAGGGCGCTGGATCTCGCTTATGAGTTTGTAGCGGGGGAGTTTGGGC
>JAUUYL010000031.1 GCA_030590485.1 Lentisphaerota bacterium
AAGCGATTCCGAGCTGGGCAAGCAGGAAGGTGATTGCGACAACTTTCCCGTTTGGGAGAAGGAAGTATGCGAGGGTGAGAACTATTATATCAGCACCTACATACGTGGCTACGGTCCTGCTGTCGAGATGTCCGCCTGCATCATTAAGAGATTCAAGTAAGCCGGCTTCACCTCGCGCCAGCATTACTAAGGCTAGAAACACTATGCCGACTATCGCAAAGTCTCTGAAAAGGTCGATGTCCTTAATCATTATGATGAAGAGCAGAGGCAGTACGGCCAGGAGAAGAACCTGATAATTTGTAAGTCCGAGTCCGAATATAAAGGCGGTTATGTATAAGATATTGTTGGATGGTTTGTACAGCCATGCGTAGCTCAGCATAAAGATCAGAACAAGGAAGAAAGCGTTCAGGGAGTAGACTTCTACTATGGTTGCCTGTGACCACATTACGGGGCTGAATGCGAACAGAAGGCTTCCGGCTATGCCGCCGAGACAGCATATTGTATCTTCAAGATGTCTTTCGGCTGTATGAGTTGAGCTCCAGAACTGGTTTAGAAGGTGCGAACCGGATCGGCTTATCAGCATTGCGGTTACACCTGCGGCGAGTGCTCCGAAGATAGCTGAAAGCAGGCCAATGCTCCATGCCGGGTTGGGTTGACCCATGTACGGTACGAAGCTGAATATTTTTGACATCGCCCATGCCATCATGGTCCAGAGGGGGTAGCCTGGAGGGTGCGGAACGCCCAGCCAGTCACCAGCTACTGCAAGTTCGCCGGAATCTTCAAGTGTTACCGTAGGGGCGAGGGTATAGAAATAAACGAGAAAAGATAATCCTGTCGCAATCCAGAAAGCGAACCAGTCGATTTTTCTGATGAATTTCGTATCAATATTCAGGACTTTTGCGCCTATGTTTTCTTCGTTGTCCATAATCGGAGTAAATGTATCAGAAAAAAGAGGTGACTTACAAGGGTAAATGGGCGTTGCGGCTTGGTAAAAAAGGCTTATTTAAAGATGAAGATGAGCATTACTACTGAGACGTAGGCAAGTAAGTTTATGATAGTGGGAATGTCGGTGAGGAGTATTTGTTCCGGACGGTCACCTTTTTCATGGCGGTAGACCAGATCGAGGTAACGAAAGATGCCGAAGGCTACGAATGGAATTGTGAAGCCAAGTGAGGATGTTTCAAACTTTATCACTGTATCTGGCGCTAATGTGTACATGGCATATGAGACTATTGTGGCGGCGCTGATGATGGCGATTAGCTGATCGAGCAGGCGTTCGTCGTATTTTTCCAGGCTTTCCCGTTGCTCGCCGTTAAGGTCACTTAATACTATTTTCTCATGTTTTCTTTTGCATAGCGCGAGAAACAGGGCTAGGAGGAATGTGCATAGGAGCAGCCATGGCGATATTATAACGTCCAATGCCACGGCCCCTGCTATGGCTCGAAGCACAAACCCGGTTGCTATTATAAAAATGTCGACAAGCGCGATGTTCTTGAGGCCGAGGCTGTAGAGAAACTGGAGGATTATATAGCATGTGATAACTCCAGCGAATGGTAATGATATGGCAAACGAACCAGTGATACTTATGGTTAAAAGGATGATGCACATTACCCATGCGGTTGGAATCGGTATCAGGCCTGAGGCGATAGGGCGGTGTTTCTTGCGTGGATGGCTTTGGTCAGCTTTTATATCCCTGATGTCATTCAGGATATAGATGCCGCTTGAGGCAATGCAGAATAGCAGTGCTGCAGGAATAGCGGTCTTCAAGGCGCCCATATCCTTGTATATGCCGCTTGTTTTGTCCCAGAATGCGAATAAGAATGCGGCGAAGACGACAGCATTCTTTGTCCACTGGTTTATTCGGAGAGTGCGAATCAGCGTCATAAAGCTGACCCCCTTGTTCTGCTTGCTGTCAGTCATCTTTGGTTTCCCGTGCGGACGGTTTGCGTTTGAAGCCTTTGCTGAGAGCCAGTTTCCATACGAGCCAGACTGCTTCCTGAGCTATAGCGTAATTCATTTTGGAATAGCCCGCTCTGCGATCCTCAAAGATGATTGGTATTTCTTTGATTCTAAAACCCTTCATCCATGTGGTGTAGCTCATTTCGACCTGAAATGAATATCCGTTGGATATGATGGAATCCAGATCAATGGCTTCGAGAACCTCGCGACGGTAGCATTTGTATCCGCCGGTAGGATCGGTTACGGGTATCCCCGTTATGATGCGGACGTAGCTTGCGGCGCCTTTGCTGAGTATCAGGCGTCTGAGCGGCCAGTTGGTTATCCTTATTCCGTCCATATAGCGCGAGCCCAGGATAAGGTCGGCATTTTCGGCGGTTTTAATGAAGTTCGGGAGTTCGTTCGGGTCATGTGAGAAATCCGCGTCCATTTCAAAGATGAGTTTGTAGTGCCGTTCCAGTGCCCATTTGAAACCGCATATATAGGCTCGGCCAAGTCCACCTTTGTCATTGTTGTGGATGACGTTGATGCGTTTGTCTTTATTGATCATCTCGTCAATGATCTTTCCGGTGCCATCGGCGGAGTTGTCGTCGACGAACAGAATATCCACGTCAGGCACGATCTCAAAGATGGCCTTCGATATGGGGCGAACGTTTTCGCACTCATCGTACGTTGGAATGATTACCAGTGTGTCATTCATGACGTGAAACATAGCGAAGTGAGTGCAGAATGGCAAGGGAAGAGTAGTCTTGAATGAAAGGGAGGATTGGGGTAGTATAGCCGCCGTTGAGGATTTGTAATGAAATATGACATAAGAATATATGGAGACCCGGTATTAAGGGTGAAGTCTGTACCTGTTGGTAAGATTGATGAAGATATACAGCAGCTTGCCGAGGATATGATTGTAACCCTGCGGGATAACAATGGTGCAGGATTGGCAGCTCAGCAGATTGGGAGGACGGAGGGTATCTGCATTATTGATATCAGCAGAGATATGACTGGCGATGATTCTGAATATGATGGCATTGAGATGCCGATTATTATGCTTAATCCTAAAATTGTTGATAAAGCCGGAGCGCAGGAGGGGCAGGAAGGTTGTTTGAGTTTTCCGGATGTATATGTTAATGTTGAACGGGCGGCAGAAATCACAGTTCAGTATATGGATATGAGTGGTTCTGACAGGGAGCTCAAGGTGCGAGGTATCGTTGCACGGGCGGTTCAGCACGAGGCCGACCACTTGAGGGGCATACTGCTTGTGGATCATATGAGTCCGGTCCAGAAGGTCGCAGTAGCTGGAAAACTTAAAAGAATGAAGAAAAAAGCATTGAAAAAATAACAAATCTGTAGAGAATCTCAAATTACACGAGGAAAGATATTTTTAGATGGCAATAAGAAAGACAAGCGAAATTAAGAAAATGGTGCTGGCTTCGGCCAAGAAGGCACTGAGGGGCAAGGATATTGTGAAGCCGGCTTATGCTGGCAATGTGCATTGGCCTGTTGCATGTACTGTTGGACCCGGGCTCGAAGGTGCTATAGCTTGCGATACTAAGGTTGGGTATGTTGATGGTACAAATGGCATTCTTCTTTATCAGGGTTATGACATATTTGATTTATGTGCGCATTCAACGTACGAAGAGGTCTCTTATTTACTATTGCATGGAAAACTTCCGACCGAGTCACAGTTGAAGTTCTACAATAAGAAGTTGGTTAAATACAGGTTTTTGTCTCACACTATGCGCAGGATGATGAGCTTCCCTATTGAGGAGATGAATCCGATGGCGGCATTGCGCCTTGGCACCAATTTTATGCGTCAGAGGTTGTCGTGGCGTGACAGCGAGTTTGCGCGTCCTGCCAGTGAAGAAGCGATAGCATCCGATGAAGATTCTATTCCCATGGAAACGGCACCTGTTGGTGAGGGCCATGCCATTTATGAGTTCAAGAGTAAGAGGCCGAAGCGCCCGGATGGCGTCAAGCAAGCAAGTGATAATGCTGAGAGCATTGACTCCTGTATGCATCTCATATCCGGATTGGCAACGATTGCTGCTGGTGTGATGCGGTTGCGGGGTGATACTCTTCCTGTTAATCCTGATCCGGAATTGAGTCATGCAGCCAACCTGCTTTACATGATGAACGGCAAGCGGCCGACTCCTGAAGAAGAGCGGATAATGGACATTACGTTGATACTTCATGCAGATCACGGCATGAATGCGAGTACGTTTGCATCCATGGTGGTGGCTTCTACAATGTCTGATTACTATTTATCGATAGGAGCAGGTATTTCCGCTCTCAATGGCCCTTTGCATGGCGGAGCGAATGAGGCCGTTATTCGGATGTTGAATAAGATAGGCAGTCCGAAGAATGTCGAAAAGTGGGTCGACAGGGAGTTACGGAAGAAAAAGAAGATACCGGGGTTTGGTCACAGGGTATACAGGACATACGATCCGAGAGCACTTGTGTTGGGGCCTTTGGCAAAAATGCTGGCTGAGAGCCATCCGGAGCGGAGCGATATGTTCAAGATAGCCAATAAGCTCGAACGGATATTTCTTACGAAGAAGGGCAAAAAAAATAAGATATATCCTAATGTCGATTTTTATTCGGGACTTGTGTACAGCGCATTGGATATACCTGCAGAGATGTATACAACGATGTTTGCGGTCAGTCGTGTTGCTGGTTGGACTGCGCGTATTCATGAATATCACAAGAACAATCGGATATTCCGGCCACGGGCAATCTACACCGGCAGTCTGGACCGGAAGTTTAAGCCTATGCGCAAGCGAAGCTAGACGTTGTCCGAAAAGGTTTTGAACAACGAATGGTTAATGGTCTTAATTTCACAGAACCATCCTTACGCCGTGAATATTCCGCAATTCACTGTCGATTTTATTGAGTTTCTCCAGGGATTCCACTGTGGTGCTGACGCTGAAGCTGACGTATTTACCACCGCGTGATGTGTTTGCTGACTCCAGTTTGTCATGGATGCCTAATTCCATCAGAACAGTCTCGATGACAAAATGCATGTTATCGATGTCTTCTGCTATTACCCTGAAATGGCATTCCAGAGGAAATTCCAAGGGCGTTTCATCTTGTTGAGTTGTATTCATATCGTGGGCTTGTTTATATACGGTTTGAGTTGCGATGGCAAGAGAAGAGAAAAGAGAGTACGAGGGGAACAGGGGGAAGGCAACAGGGAATGTGTTCGTTACATAATAATGATTATGGGCTACGCCTGCGGCGCGTGAATCGTGAAGCGTCTACCGTCCGCTGTTCCCTTCCCCCTGTTCTCTGCCCCCTCTTAATCTCTCTGCATCTTGGACGAACCGATTGGAGTGGGGCATTTTATTACAACGATATAAGACGAGGCTACCATGGTTAGCATTGTTGTTAGTTGAATGAGTTGGGCGGCGCCAGTGCCGAGGTGGCCGCTGGTAGATGCTGCGACCACTATGATGAGTGCGAATTCACTGCCGGGCCCGAGGCGAAGACCCATTTCTTTGGCAAACGCTGGTTCTTCGCCTACTCGCTGGAGAAGCCAGCGGAACCAAATCGGACGCACTGTAACTATCATGATCGCCAATAGCGAGGCCGGTAGCCATGCGTTTCCAATCTGTGTGAAGTCGAATGCAGAGCCAAGAGCAAAGAAGAAGAACATAAGAAAGAAGTCGCGTAACGGCTTCAGTTGTTCAGAGAGGATGAGCGCGATCTTTCCTCGCGCCATTGCTACGCCTGCAACAAAAGCGCCAACTTCGTATGGAACGCCGACAGTTTTTGAGAGTGCTGCCATTCCTACACACCATGCAAGGCAAAGCATTACGAGCACCTCGTTGTATCTATCTGCTTTCCTCATCATCTTGCGCAACACAAACTGCTCGAAGGCGACGGCGAACGCTATCAGTAGAAGAACGGTAATAGGCAGTGCAATCAGTAGGTGCATCCGTGTCGTAGATGCTTCTGCACCCAGAAATACAAGTGCGGCGACCGCGATAAGATCCTCAGCAATCAGTATGGCAATGCATATGGAGCCCATGCGACGCTGATGCAATGTTGTTGTCGGGAGCAGTTTGATGACCAGTATGGTACTGGAAAACATAAGCGCGATGGCGATGATAAGTGCGTCCATGATATTGTATCCAAAGCCAAGGCAAACGGCGAATACGAGCAAGGCGACAAGAGAACATCCTGCTAATGTTGCGACTGCTGCTACACGGAAGAATTTCCAGAGCCGGTCAGGATGCAGGACAAGTCCTGCAAGGAAGAGGAGTAATGCTACTCCGAAATGAGAGATATCCTCGAGCAGGCTGACGTCAGGTATGAGCTTGAGCCCGAACGGACCGATAATAATTCCGCATAGAAAATAGGCCAGGATGATTGGTTGCCGGCCCTGAGATGCGATCCATGCCATTATTGCGCTGCATACGATTACAACGCTTATTGCCAGAAATATATCATGCATGGGTCGCTTATCCTCCGGCTGCCATGGTCAGAATGTCTATATTGTTATTTTCGGCGATGGGTTTTGAGTTCATGTTCTGTTTTTTGATAACTTCACCATCGATCATTACGGCCACCTGATTGATGTTGATGCTCAGGCTTTCTAGAAGAGCCGAGAGGGTAGCGGTTCCTTCGTGAGTCATGTTGTCGCCATTTACTATAATATTCATGTGTCAATTGTCGGGAGAAAAGGGGGAAGTGTCAAGGGGGGAATGGACTGTGCAACGGTGGACCCCAGGGTCATTCTCTTCTCGGTAAGTTATTGGTTTTACGGGACGCTACAAACGAAATTGATTTCCTCGTCGGATCTGTATCATCAAAGGGGCTTAAGTATGAGGCTTATAATCTAACTGCCAAAGTCAATGGTGTGACTAAATCCAAGCACATACCAATAGGCATGGTTCCGGTTGTTCGGCGAATGACAAAACGCCATCGACAGCTTAAGAAATTAATTAAAGAGCTCAAGCCAGTCGATGAAACGCATGATCAGATTCAGTAGCATCCCATAGAATGCAGGCTGTAGGTAAATAGACTGTAGACTGTTAGGGAAAAGACATTTTTATAACCCTTTACCATAATATACGTTTGATAATTCTGAGTGTAGATTACAGTGCGTTGGCCTCATTGCCTACCCGCATATTCTCCATAAGACCCTTCATTCATTACTCAGCATTTATAATTCAAGTAGCTCTTGTATATCATTCAATGAAAGGGACTGCATATAATTTTCGTCCGAAACGATAGTTGCATCAATCACAGCTTGTTTCTTTTTCTGCATTTGGAGGACTTTTTCCTCAATGGTATTTTTTGTAATCATTTTGACGCTGTAAACGGTCTTTTCCTGCCCGATTCGGTGCGCTCTGTCGGTGGCCTGGTCTTCTACAGCCGGATTCCACCATGGGTCGAAGTGGATGACCATGTCTGCGCCTGTGAGATTCAGACCCGTTCCGCCTGCCTTGAGGCTGATAAGGAACAATGGAATCTCCCGCTGGGTATTAAACTTGCGTACCTCGGCCTGTCGGTGCTTCGTGGAGCCATCAAGGTAACAATAGGTGATCTTTCGCTTCTCGAGCTCTTTCCTGAGGATTGTCAGCATTGACACGAATTGACTGAACACAAGTATCCTGTGTCCGGAATCCATGGCTTCATCAATAAGTTCCAGGAAGAGCTCCAGCTTGGCGGATGGTTCTTTTGGTGAAAGACCTTCCATCTTCAGCAGATCCAGATGACAGCATATCTGCCTGAGGCGCATGAGAATTGTCAGAATCTTCATTCTGTTCTTGCTGAATTCCTTTGGCGAGGCAAGAGCCCCAATCTGTTTTCTGGATTGCTTGAGCAACTCATTGTAGACTGCCTGCTGATCCTGGCTGAGTTTGCATGAGGCAATCTTCTGAATCTTATCAGGCAAATCTTTTGCAACATCGCACTTGAGTCTCCGGAGTAGGAATGGATGCAGCTTGCGCCTAAGCTTGGTTTTGGCAATCTCACCAAGACGGTCACCCTTTGATATGGGGTTCTCATAGTTGTGGCGGAAATGTTCGTGTGATGAGAGATAGTCCGGCATCAGGAAATCCATTATCGACCACATGTCTGTCACACTGTTTTCAATAGGCGTACCGGTGAGTACAACCTTATTGAAGGCCTGAATCTTTTTGGCCGCCTGCGCGTTCTGGCTGGATTTGTTCTTGATGTGTTGCGCTTCGTCAAGAAGGACAACGCCGAATTCATGTTCACTGTACATATCGATATCTCTACGTAGAATTGCATACGAGGTTATGAGCAGATTTGAGGATGGAATATCCTTCCATCGCTCTTTTCTGTCGGAACCGGTCAGGATGAGCGTTTTTTGTGACGGAGTGAATCGTGCGCATTCTTCTGCCCAGTTTTCGACCAGACTGGTGGGGCATATTATCAGTGACGGCTTGTTTCTGGCGTTTGCGTTGAGACGTGGAAGCTGGAGCCAGACCAGAGCTTGTAATGTTTTCCCCAACCCCATCTCGTCAGCCAATAGCCCGCAGAATCCGCTGCCTTCAAGAAATCGCAACCAGTTGACGCCGTACTTCTGGTAGGGTCGAAGGATTTTGTCCAGCTTCTCATCAAGTTCAACAGGCTCTGGTGATGCGGTACGGTTGTACTTCTCGGCAACGGATTGCCAACGTCCGGAATGTTCGATATCGATGCCATCCAGCGCGTCAAGTGATGACTTCACGAAGGATGAGTAGATGTTTGAGAGACGAAAATAGCCAGCCTTATCGCTTTCAGTACTGCTGCAATCGGAGAATACGTTTTGCATGGAAGAAATGGCGTCTGTATCAATGAGGAAAAGGTCGTCACCTCGTTCAATAAACGAATTGCCTTTGCGAATGGCTGTTTGTATCTCGGCCGATGTTATGCTCGCTCCTGCGGCATTCTCAAAGTCAAACCCGATGTCGAACCACTTATCATCCTCGTTGTGGTCGATAACGTGGACTACAGGGATGATATAATCGAGGGATTCCATAAGCGCGGTGACGCGGCCCTCTATTTCAACCTTCCACCCCTGACGTCTGAGAATGGGTAAGTGCGTGCCCAGAAAATTCAGGACTTCTCTTTTGCCGACAATGCTTGTCAGGTCATCACCGCATTCCCCGCAAAGACCTGTATTCGCCAGTGATCCGAGGGCTTTCTTTTCCGCCAGTTTGTTGCGAACTGTATAGCGAAGCGTGTCTGTAGGGTCTGGTTGAGCAAAATACTCCTGAGCGTCGGGTTTGTTGGCTACAAGATCAATATCATCATAGACCGCCAGCAGTGTCGCCGAGAGAGAGGCTGGGCTTCCTTTGACCTTGAGCTTAAACTCGGGCATGGCTGGATCTACTGTAAAAAGGTCGAGCGATATGTTCGCATCTACAGGGATATGCTTACTGAGGTCTGGCAGTTCACGCCGAAAGAATTGAAGAACATGTTCACGCGCAATGATGACTGGCTCTGTATAAATGGAGTGATAAGGGGTGGGGAGCACGTTTTCAAGGGGCCATATGTTGTTGGCGCCATAGACCAGCCCGTCTTTGCCCGAAACGAAGTATACAGGGAATTCGCTAGGCTTCATGAACGGCAGCTCGGTATGTGCAATAAGGATAAGCTCGCCAGTTTCCCGGTCCAGGTCTATACGTAGTAATGTTTTCAACTTGGTTTCGTTGATAGTGATCTGAGTTTTGTCATCTCGGTCAATCGTTTTTGTTTTTATCAGACGTATCACATTGATGAAATCGGCGTCTCTGAGCTGAAGATGATGAGGAATAGGTCCTTCGGCGATATCTTCCAGAACGAACATCAGTGCCTCGTCTTTCTCGCTAAAGGTGAATGCTGTTTCACGTGACACTTCCTCGGCAGGTATCTTCTTGTTTCGGCATTTGATGCAACAGGTAATTGGGGTTTTGTCGCGCTCCAGCCCCGCTGGCCAGTCATTGTCGACGCCAATAACTACTTTTGCCGATACTGCGCCGGGAACAGAGCTTTTGACTCGTTGGATATAACTGTCCTCGTTGATGTTTTTCAGACGCTCCGCGCGTTTTTTCTCCTCCTGATATTTGGTTTCCCGTTCGGGATCAGTATTGCGATGCACAAGAGAAAGACCCAGAGCAAGGACGTGTGGGCATACCAAACCCCGCTCCTTATTAGTATAGCAGGGGCAGAGATTATCGATGCTGTTGTCCGGTAGAATCTCGCATGACGTCTCGAACTCCCTATTATTGAGCAGTATAGATCCGTGTATATGAGGGTGGTCGTAATTCGTCTCAAGTATCTGCCCATTATCTATGAGGTTCTGGGCATCTCGCAACGCCTGCGCACCACCCCAGTCCAGTAATGTCTGTCGTGTAAACGGAACTTTCATATATAACCTCTTACTGTAGCAGACGGATGTCGGATAGCAAGCCCCAGTATGAAAAATCTGCGATTCACCATGACTGATTCTTTTGGCGGATGAGGGCTTTGATGACTGTCGTTGAGGTAGCGAGACGGGCGAAAAGAACGCAGGCGTGGTTTTCTTTTGTGAGCTTTTGGAGCCTGCAAACACGGAGCCTGCAAGCCCAAATCGTCAATTGGCAATCGCAAATCAGCAATTCTCCCCATTGTCCTATTGACATGACGGATATTCTCTGTTAACTTCCCGCCTCAATTTCAAAGTGAATATGAGTCAAACGAGGGCTGAAAATGGCGAAAGCGAAGAAGACGGGGAAGAAAGTTGCAAAGAAGCCTGCGGCGAAGAAGGCCGTGAAGAAGCCTGCAGCGAAGAAGGCTGCGAAGCCTGCCGCGAAAAAGGCCAAGAAAGTTGCAAAGAAGAAGGCCGTGAAGCCCGCCGTTAAAAAGACAGCGAAGAAGACGGCGAAGCCTGCCGTGAAGGCTAAGAAGCCTGCAAAGGTTAAGTTGACCGCCAAGGAAAAACGCGATTATAAGGCAATGCTTCTCGGTATGCATCAGCAATTGAGCGGGCAGATATCTGCGCTGACAAAGCAATCTCTTCAGAGGAATGATTCGGCTGTTTCTGATGAGGACGGAACAGACGCGTTTGACCGTCAGTTTGCATTAAAGATCGCCAGTGCTGAACAAAATTCCCTTTTTGATATTGATGATGCTTTGAGACGCATCGGCCAAGGTACTTACGGAATATGTGAAGATTGTGCAGGTACTGTCGAGACACCGCGGCTGAAGGCACTCCCGTTTGTAAGGTTGTGCATCAAATGCCAGTCTGAAATTGAAAAGGGCAGAGCTAAGTTCCGCCCGTAATCCATAGAGTAACCTAATGCTTGTGCTGTGTATCAGCTTGGTAGTAACGTTTCTGGATCAGGTGACCAAATATGCGGTTACTTGCAATGTTGCCTTCGGCGATCAAATCCCTCTTATTCCCGGTCTTCTCAATCTGACTTATGTCCGTAATACCGGTGCAGCCTGGGGGATTTTTGCGGGTTTCAGCGGAATGTTGATTGTTCTGTCTTTTGTGATGTTGTCGCTGCTTATCTTTTGTCGCCGTCACTTTATGGAGGACACCCTGATTCATAAGATTTCCATGGGATTAATCATTTCCGGCATTGTAGGCAATCTGATCGACAGAGTTCGCTTGGAGTATGTAGTTGATTTTATCGACTTCTATTGGTTCTTAACCGATTCGCATTTCCCATCCTTTAATGTTGCCGATTCCGCAATTTGTGTCGGAGTCGGACTCTATCTAATCTCAACAATTCCTCGTGATAAAAAGGAGCCGGATGTGGTCTTGGCGGAAGTAGCAGGTTGATGAGTGATCTGGCACCATATTATCTGGTTGGTGTAACAGCTGTCGGCAAATCTTCAGTTGCTCAATTTCTCGCCCTGCAGGACGGTTTCGATATTCTTTCAGCTGATTCAATGCTTGTTTATGAAGGAATGAACATTGGAACAGCTAAGCCGTCCGAGGCCGAAAGAGGTAGCGTTAGATATTATGGTGTTGATCTTGTTGAACCCGATTCTCCATTCAGTGTCTGGGAGTATGTGGAGTATGTGCAGTCTGTTATTGACAAATTAGGCGATTGTATTGTTGCAGGAGGGACGGGACTTTATGTTCAGAGTTTGCTGGGCGGGCTGGCTCAGATGCCGGGAGCAAATGAGGCGCTCAGAAGCCATTGGCAAGAGGTGATGGAGAACGATGGTATCGAAGCGTTGCAGGCGCATTTAAAGTCTAATCACCCTAAGGCATATGACGCGGTTGAAGATAAGAAGAACGTGCGGAGATTGATACGTGCCCTTGAGATAGCAGAGGGAGGTGTGTCGGAGCCTGAGAAGGGATGGAAGCATGCTGGCATACGGATTCCCGGCTTACTGATGCCGCAAGATGAATTAAACAAGCGAATAGAGGTCAGGGTAGATAAAATGTTCAAAGATGGACTTGTCGAAGAGGTTGAAGGCTTGCTCGAGGAATATGACGCTCTTTCGCCAACAGCGGCGCAGGCAATAGGTTACTCCGAGACTATAGCGATGATTAATGGTGAATGCACTTTAGATGAAGCAAAACAGAAGACAGCAACACGTACCAGGCGGCTGGCAAAGAGGCAGATGACCTGGTTCAGAAATCAAATGGAGATAGATTGGATAGAAATCAGTTCCGGACTGGAGGTCTCGAAGATCGCTGGACTGGTTTCGGAGTACTGGAGAAATAACGGTCCTGCGCATATAAATACGGGGTGAAATATCTATGGATTATGTTATCAGTCAGAAAAATTGGCAGGTCAGGGATATACCGGTACGTTTAAGACCAAGAGAAGAGATGGATCGGCTCGGTGTTGAGAACGTTTCAGAGGATGTTCTTTTGTCGGTGGTCCTTCGGAGCGGGGCGCATGGCCGAAACGTTGTTGAACTTGCCAGGCAGTTGTTGATGGACTATGGCTCGCTCACAGCCATGGCAAAAAGTTCTGTGGATGAATTGTCGTCTTCCAGATACAAGGGGATGGGCCACGTGAAGGCGCAGGTCTTAATGGCGGCATTGGAACTCGGCCGCAGAATGAATGAGGAGGGGATGCCTCAGAAACGCGTGATCAAGACGCCTGAAGATGTAGTTGGCATTCTGGGGGACAGGGTAAGAACGCTTGATACTGAGATATTCTGGGTACTGAGATTAGATTCAAAGAACAACCTCAAGGGCGAGCCGGTTGATGTAACAAAGGGGCTTTTGGATGCCAGCCTCGTGCACCCCAGAGAGGTGTTCAGGGAGGCTATCAGATCTGCCACAGCAGGTGTTGTTCTTGCACATAATCATCCGTCCGGTGATCCTGCGCCGTCTATGGATGATATAAGGATTACAAAACAAATGGTTGAAGCCGGGCAAATAGTTGATATAAAGGTGCTGGATCATGTAATACTTGGTTCGCCAGACGAAAATGGGAATAGCAAATATGTCAGTATGCGCGAAGATGGAATAGTGAAATTTTGATTCGCGATACACACGACTTTTAGCAGTTGAGGAGGGGGTGGGTGCATAATGATTCATGAAACAGCGATAATTGGCAGTGGATCCAAGATAGGCAAAGATGTCTCAATCGGCCCGTTTTCGTACATAGAGAATGATGTCTCAATTGGAGACGGTTGCAAGATAGGCCCTCATGTCAGCATATTACGCTACACCACACTCGGCAAAGACTGCGAAGTGCATGCGGGTGCCGTTATAGGTGATGCCCCGCAAGACACAGGCTTCGAGGAAAGCGAGACCTATGTTCGTATCGGCGACGGATGTAGAATTCGTGAAGGCGTCACGATTCACAGGGGAACGAAACCTGGTACGGCAACAGAAATCGGTGACCGTTGTTTTTTAATGGCGTTCTCCCATTGCGCTCATAACGTGAAATTGGGGAATGACGTTGTAATGGCTAATGGTGTTTTGCTGGCCGGGTATGTTGAAGTCGGAGAAAAAGTGTTTTTCGGAGGCAACACTATTGTGCATCAGTTTGTAAAGATCGGACGGATGGCGATGCTCGGCGGGGGTTGTGCTGTTAACAAGGAACTGCTTCCTTTTTGTACTACCAGGCCAGTTGCGTTGAACGATGTGGCTGGTATTAATGCCGTTGGAATGAAACGAGCCGGCATGAAAAAAGACGATTTAGCCCAGGTTAAGGCTGCATTTAAAATATTTTACAATTCAGACCTGAACGTTACTCAGGCAATAGAGAAAATTGAACAGGATTTCCAGAGCGGCCCAGCCCGCGAAATGAGCGACTTCGCCAAACAATCCGAACGTGGAATTTGTTGAGGCGTGAAACGTAGAGAATCAGCCTGCGGCTGATGAATATCGAATATCGAATATCGAATACTGAATATCGAATGTCGAAATGAAGAGGGGGGAGAGAAATGATGAGTAACAATCAGTAAGTCTTCTTAATCATAATCTTAATCCCAACAGATTCTATCATCAACTCAATAAACTCTCTCCTTTGTTCCCTTCGTTACCTTTTGTGAAGCATCTCGGAGCCCATAAGCCTCTTAAAACTCTCCTCTCCTCTGCGTTCTCTGCGCCTCTGCGCGAGGCATTCCGGAGCCTATAAGAACATAGCCCACAAGTCTTTACTTCGACATTCGATATCCGACATTCATTATTCGATATTAAATTACTCGAATCGTCGAACCTTCCCTGCCAGCTTCTTCAAATCCGCATATGTCGCATTTTCGGGCATCTTCTTCAGTCCCATAAGAAATATATCTTTCGTGCATGCGGAATCGGCCAGAGCTCTGTGCAACGTGCCGGCTGAGATCTTAAGTTCGTTGACAAGGCTGGAGAGACTGTGGCTCTTCAACTCAGGATACCACTTTCTTGTCAGACGAAGAGTGTCGAGCGTGGGATTTGCGGGTGCCTCTAAATTGTTTCTTTCTATTTCCGCATTCATAAATCGAACATCAAAACTGGCATTGTGAGCCAGTAGAACAGCGCCTCTGGTGAATGCTGCGAACTTTGGAAAGACTTCCTTGAAAGATGGCGAGTCTTTTACCGCGGAATCATCTATACCGTGGATCCGTTGCGAACTCGCTGTGATAGAGATGCCTGGGTTAATCAACCAACTCTTTTTGGCGATCACTTCGCTGTTCTTGAACTTGATCGCACCTATTTCGATGATGCGTCCACTATTCTTGTCCCAGCCCGTGGTCTCGGTGTCAAAAACCACGAAGGTTATGTCTTTTAGAAGTGCTTCATCTTTCGGTGTTTTGGCAGTAGCTTCCATTTCCGCGGTGGAGGTCAGTGCGACCATCCCCAACACCGTTGAACACATGATAGACTTCAATTTCGACTTATTCATGTTGCCAGTCTTGAGGATATGAATTATGCTGTCAACATATAAGGAGATGATTTATGACTGATGAATATAGAATGAAAGCTGATGATCTTGAGTCGTTTATGACGGACGTTTTTGAGGGGATAGGCGTTCCTGGTGACGAAGCCGTCGTTTGCGCGGATATTCTTATCACGGCGGATAAACTCGGAATCGATTCTCATGGTATAAATCGTTGTAAGCCTATTTATTATGACCGAATCAAGGCGGGTATACTGAATGTTCAGACGGAGTTTGAAGTGGTTAGAGACTGCAAGGCCTGCGCAGTAGTCGACGGTCACAATGGGATGGGCCATGTGATCGCCAAGCGTTGCATGGAAATGACAATTGAGAAAGCCCGTGAGCATGGGCTTGGTATGGTTGTTGCACGCAATTCAACGCATTACGGGATAGCTGGTTATTATCCTTTGATGGCAGTTGATGCCGGTATGATCGGTATTACCGGAACAAACGCGCGGCCATCCATCGCACCTACGTTTGGTGTGGAAAACATGCTCGGAACAAATCCCATGACCTTCGGAATGCCTACTGATGAAGATTTCCCGTTTTTGCTGGACTGCGCTACCTCAGTGACTCAGCGAGGCAGGATAGAGTATTACGACAGGGAAGGTAAAGACACTCCCGCAGGACTCGTAATCGACCGCGAGGGCAATTCGATGACCGATTCGGGGGAAATTCTTGAAGCATTGGTCAAAGGCGCAGCGGCACTCGTGCCTATCGGCGGAGCAGGCGAGGAAACAGGCGGGTACAAGGGGTATGGATACGCGGTTGTCGTGGAAATGCTGTCATCCGCCCTGCAAAGCGGCAATTTTATGAAGGCTTTAACCGGTATGGTTGATGGCGCAAAGGCGCCTATAGAGCTGGGTCATTTCTTCATTGCGATCGACGTTGAGGCATTTCTTGGACTCGATGAGTTTAAGAAAAATACAGGCGATATACTGAGAGCCCTCCGCGCATCGACAAAAGTTCCTGGAGCGGAACGCATTTATACCGCAGGCGAAAAGGAACATCTGGCATTTCTGGAAAGAAAGGAGAAGGGCATCCTTCTCCCGCATGGAGTCCGCAACGATATGGAAGCCATGCGCGACGAACTCAACCTGAACAAATGGTCCTTCCCCTGGGAAGCATAAGAATGGTTGATGGTTGAAGAGAAGGTAAGCGAATAAAACGTCTTGGAGGAAACCATTTAACCATCAACCATGCTCTGGCGATTTTATTAAATCGCCAGAGTCATCCCTTCACGCGCCCAAAAGGTGTTCATGGGTCTGTCGTGAAGCGCATAGTGTGGGCTGTGTTTTTTCCACAGTTTGTCTATCATCGTGTCTGACCGCTGTGGGTCATGGTGGAAAAGAGCCAGTTGCTTGACTCCTTGTTTGTGCGCGACTTTAAGAACAGTCTCGATGGATGAGTGACCCCAGTTTTGTTTCGCGATATATTCTTCCTGTGTGTATTGGGCGTCGGCAATAAGAAGATCCGCGTCTTTAATGAAATCATTGTATTCATCTTTAAGTTTCTTGTTGTCATCAGAGGAATCGGCTGATGGCGAGAAAAGCTTATCCAATTCGACATCAGTGGCATATACGATCTTCTTCCCGTTGATTTCTATTCGATATCGAACCGAACCGCCCGGATGGCATACCTGCTCTTGCCATTGGACTGTAGCCGCATCGATCGTGAGAGCCTCAAACTCGATTTCCTTGATGATAAGTTTGGCTTGCAGGGCGTTCATGTCCACGGGGAAATAGTTGACGTCCATCTGTCTCTGTAGAATGCCTTCAAGAAAACTTTCCTTTTGCGGGCTTCCGTATATGTAAATGTTTGTCTCCTTTGAATAGGCGGGGACAAAGAACGGAAGTCCCTGAATGTGATCCCAATGAGTATGGCTCAACAGTAGATGCAGATCCATTTTTCTCTTTTGCTGCATAAGTTCCAAGCCGAGATTGCGAATGCCTGTGCCCGCGTCGAGAATGATATCGGTATCCTCATGCTGGATATGCACGCAGGGGGTGTTGCCTCCGTATTTCTCTGTGCTGTTGCCTGGGGTAGGTATAGACCCTCTTGTTCCCCAGAACGTCACATATGCTCGAGCTGAAGGTTTAGAAATCATCGGTTGATTATCCCCGTATCTTTTCCCTGACAAAAAGCAATTTTGCTTCGCCGATTCTAATCAGATCATGGTTCCTGAGGATGCATTTGCTGACCCGAATGTTGTTTATAAAGATGCCGTTGGTGCTCTCAATGTCACTTATGGTGTATTCGTCGCCGTTGTATGAGACCTGAGCATGATTTCTTGATACATTCTTGAGGGGTAGGGGGATGTCGCAGGTGTCGTCCCGACCGATAATTAGTGTATCATCGCCCAGTTTTATTCTTCTTGGTTCGCGACCTGGGCAGGTTATGTCGAGATGAGTTTCCCTCTCTGCCGGAAGATCTTCAAAAAAATCCGACATGGATATTTGCATGGTGGAAGAAAGATCTTTTGTCCTGGACTGCTCATCTTCAGGCTTTTGCTGAATAGTGCCCTGCGGTCTGGATTTGGCTTTAGTGGATCTTTTGACAACTCGCACTGAAGCCCGCTTTACAGGTTTCTTTGACTTATCACCCATGAACAGAAAATACAGCCAAAACGGTAATAAGTCAATTATTATTGCCGCTCACAGCCTCTAACCACCAGCTTCGTTTTCCTTCATTACCTTATGTGAATCTCCCCGGAGCCTATAATTCCAAAGCCTACAATCTCCCATCCGTTGTATCCTGGGCATCTAGGTCGGGAGACCGGGCGGGCAAACTCTTTTCCAGAGCCCATAGTCCGTGGTCCGTAGTCGGAACGCGTAGCGTTCATTCGCGCTTCAAAATGCTTGTGATATAAAGGACAGTAATATAAGCTACAGTTTTGGTGTAAATATGACTGTAAGAGGTGTTAAATGATGAGAATTGGCCAAGGCTATGACTCGCATAGGTTGATCGAAGGAAGACCGCTGATATTGGGTGGTGTTGATATCGAATTCGAGATGGGTCTTGATGGCAATTCCGATGCCGACGTGTTGTGCCATGCGATAATGGACGCCATGCTGGGTGCAGTATCCGCCGGTGATATAGGGCAGCATTTCCCAGACGATGTTAGATGGAGCGGGGCCTGGAGCCTGGAACTGATGAACAAGGTGGCGGGAATCGTACGTGACAAGGGCGCATCGATAATCAATATCGACTCAACGATAATAGCGGAAGCACCTAAATTGAATAAATACATATCGTCGATGTGCTCCAATATTGCAAACGCCGTGGGAATTTCTGCC
The DNA here is from genome assembly GCA_030590485.1 of Lentisphaerota bacterium. Lineage (GTDB taxonomy): Bacteria > Verrucomicrobiota > Kiritimatiellia > UBA8416 > JAUUYL01 > JAUUYL01. The sequence goes on from JAUUYL010000031.1 coordinate 18,563, forward strand.
GATTGCGTGTCTGTTAAGGCCACAACAGCTGAGCAAATGGGGTCGCTAGGAAGAAAAGAGGGCATGGCAGCAATGGCCGTAATTCTGGTGGAGATGGGGAAATGAGTGAATTGAAGTTTTATAACACGCTTTCGAGAAGCGCAGAGACCTTTACGCCGATGGAAGATGGCAAGGTGCGGATGTATACCTGCGGGCCTACAGTTTATAATTACGCACATATAGGAAACTACAGAGCCTATATGTTCGAAGATCTGCTCAGAAGACATCTCAAATGGTCGGGGTATGATGTCGTGCAGGTAATGAACCTTACGGATATTGATGATAAGACCATCAAAGGGTCTCAGGCCGAGGGCGTGACGCTTAATGAATATACTAAGAAATATATAATGGCGTTCTTTGCTGACCTTAAGGAACTTTTTATTGAAGAGGCCGAGCATTATCCGCCTGCCACGGAACATATTAAGGAGATGATCGATATAATACAGCGCCTCATGGATAATGGATACGCTTATCAGTCGGACGACGGGTCAATATATTTTGATGTGGCCAAATTTTCTGATTACGGAAAACTTGCACGCATAGATAAAACCGGCATGAAGGCGGGCGCCAGAGTCGACCAGGACGAGTACGACAAACATAATTTAGCCGATTTTGCTTTGTGGAAGGCGTGGAGCGATGAGGATGGCGATGTAGCGTGGGACGCGCCATGGGGCAGAGGTAGACCCGGATGGCATATTGAATGTTCGGCAATGGGTATGAAGTACCTCGGCGAAAGCTTCGATATTCACACAGGCGGCATTGATAACATGTTTCCGCATCATGAGAACGAAATAGCGCAGAGCGAGGCGGCTACAGGAAAAAAATTCGTCAACTATTGGCTGCATTGCGCGCATTTGATGGTTAACGGTCAGAAGATGGCGAAATCATCAGGGAACTTCTTTACGCTGAGAGATTTGATCGAAAAGGGATATGCGGGGCGGGAGATCAGGTATGTTCTTTTGTCTGGGCATTACAGGCAGATGCTGAATTTCACATTTGATACATTGAGCGCAGCGCGCACTTCCCTGGCCCGGCTCGATGAGTTCAGAATCAGGTTAACCGATTGCGCAGGCGAGGCTCAGGCGTCTGATACCCCGGAATGGGCAGAGAACGCCAGGGACAGTTTCCGGGCGGCACTTGACGATGACCTGAATATGTCGGAAGCGATGGGTGCTCTCTTTGATATGGTTCATACAGGGAATAAGGCCATGGATTCGGATGGTGTGAGCGACGCCGAGGCTGCGGCTGTGCTAACGGTACTTAAGGACCTGGATAATGTTCTTGGCTATCTGTTTGTGGATGATGCCGAAGGCCCGGACGAAGTGGCCATGGAATTGCTCAATAAGAGGGCTGATGCAAGGGCCAACAAAGACTGGTCTGAGTCTGACGCGCTTAGGGACAAACTGGCCGAGATGGGATGGGACGTCAAAGACACTCCAGACGGCCAGAAGTTGAAAAAAAGATAATTAATGACGAAGATCGGGAAATTCATAACTTTTGAGGGTCCCGAAGGAAGCGGGAAGTCCACGCAGGCTGCAAAGCTGGCCGAACGGCTGAAGGCAGATGGGTTCGAAGTAATCGTTACGCGGGAACCCGGCGGGACAGCGGTAGGTGAAGCCATAAGAAATATCCTCCAACACGACAGTGCGGGTGAAGGAATGCCAGCCTCGACGGAGATATTGTTGTTCGAAGCGAGCAGGGCCGCCTTGATGGAAACCGTGATCAAGCCGGCTTTGGATAAAGGCACGTGGGTGATCTGTGATCGCTTCAGTGATTCCACAACAGTGTATCAGGGGTACGGACGGGGATATGATATCGATACGCTATTGAGCCTCAATGAAACTGCAACGCAGGGTGCGGAACCGGATCTCACCATATTGCTGGACCTTGAGGTTGATGAAAGCTTTAAACGGTTGGAAAAGCGGAACAGTGAAGCTGGAACGGAATTGGATAGGATGGAGCGGGAGGATAGATCGTTCCATGAACGCGTTAGAGGGGGCTACCTTGAAATCGCGGCAAAGTTCCATGGACGCTGTTACATTATCGATGGAAGCCTTGATAGCGATGTTGTCGAGGAGGCTGTATGGTCTGTCGTTAACGACAGATTTAATGGTGGAATGAATGAAGATTAATGAAGCAGTTGAACAGGTGACGAGAGGGTTCGATACTGGACGCCTGGCTCAAGGGTACGTTATAGCCGAGCAATCACCCGGAGCGTCCGCCCAGCTTGTCGACGATTTGCTGCAGTTGTTTTTTTGTACTGCAGAGGAAAAGCCGTGCTGTACCTGCCGCGGATGCCTGCAGGCGCTTGATCACAGTCATGTCGATCTTTTCTGGGTGTCACCTCAAAAGAAATCCCGCATTATCCCTGTTGATACTATACGCCAGATAGAAGGCAAGATTTACATGACTTCATATACCGGAGGCTGGAAGGTGTGCGTAATTGAATCCGCTGATCGCATGAAGGAACAGGCCGCTAATGCTTTTCTTAAGACTTTGGAGGAACCGCCGGCGAAGACAATATTTTTTCTTTTGACCGACAGCCCGCAGTTTCTTCTTCCGACAATTGTTTCGAGATGTCAGCGCATCAATGTTTCCGGCGCCTCGGACACAGTTGTTGAAGAGTGGCATGAACCCGTTCTGGAAATACTCTCCGATGTAGGGCGCAACAAGCCGATTGGTGATTTCGCTCTGACAGACAGGATGTTGAGAGTCTTGAATGAGCTGAAGGCCGAAGCGGAGAAGGAGGAAAATGAACGATGGAAGAATGAGGCTGTAGAGGAGGACGATACAGTCCTGGATGCCAGGATAAGTGCCCGTTATAGAGGGAAAAGGACAAAGGTGGTCAGGTTTATGATGACCTGGTTTAGAGACCTTTTCTTGCTTGTAAACGGGGCTGATGACTCATCTGTTATACAAAACAAGCAGATCGATGTAATCAGCGAAATGGCGAAGAAGCTTGATTATCGCTCAGCAATGAATAATCTGAGTGTTGTAGAAGATTTGAACCGCCAGCTGGAAGGCAATATAACGGAAAAGTCCGTCTTTAACCTTGCCTTCAGCAGATTGCGGTAATGAGGATTTTTGAATGTCACAGATAGCATATATCCAGATAGAAGATGATCATCCGTTCAAGTGTATTGTGCCGGAAGGACTGGCTGTGCACGTGGGGGATTTGTGTGTAGTTAAAATAGGCAATATCAACGATGTCGGACGCGTTGTTGATTTGAGCGATGACGGCCAGGGCGAGTCATGTAAGAACGCGGAGGTTCCTGGCGTTGTGCGATGCGCCACTCTGCAGGATCAGGCCAAAGCTGATGAAACAGCGTTGCGTAGTAAGATGGCATTGAGCACATGCACAGAATGCGCCGCGAAGCACAAGCTCAACATCAGACTGATCAAGGTGCGATATAGCTATGACAGAAAAATGCTGATGGTTGTTTTTTCTTCGGAGGAACGTGTTGATTATCGAGAACTGATTAAAGATCTGTCTGCTGAACTGCATACCAGGATCGAGATGAAGCAGATAGGGGTGCGCGATGAGGCTGGAATGGTAGGTGGCATGGGTTCCTGTGGACGGGCACTTTGCTGCTGTACCTGGCTGAAGTCATTTGAGTCGATAAATGTCAAAATGGCCAAGGCCCAGCGCCTTTCCCTGAATCCTGTGGCGATAAGCGGGATGTGCGGAAGGCTGAAATGCTGCTTGAGATACGAGTACGACCAGTATAAGGATGCCGACAGGGATATGCCAAGAGATGGCGAGCGTGTAAAATGCGCCGAAGGGGAAGGTTGTGTTTGTGGTAAGAATATACTGGCTGGCAAAGTGAAACTTCGTCTGGAAGATAATAAGATTATTGAGTACGATGTAGAAGAGTTGCGTAAGTTCAGGTAGGTTTCGGCTCTTGCTGATCCGCCTGTGTAGAAAGGAATCGATATGAAGATACTTGTGCTGAACGGTCCAAACCTGAACCTGCTGGGACAGCGTGAGCCCGACGTTTATGGTGGTGAGAGCCTGGATGATATCATCGCGCTCATCAAGGCCAAGGCTGGCGAGCTGGGTGTGGATGTGGATTTCTTCCAGAGTAACGAGGAGGGCGCTCTGGTAACACGAATACAGGACAGCATCGGGAATTATGACGGAATGATTTTTAATCCAGCTGCGTACACACATACCAGCGTGGCCTTGTGTGATGCAGTAAAAGCAGTGGATGTACCATGTGTTGAGGTTCATCTGTCTAACGTGCATTCCCGTGAAGAGTTCAGGCACAAAAGCCTTATAGTCGCTGCTTGCGTTGGTCAGATACTTGGCTTTGGCGCAAACAGCTACATTCTGGCTCTTGAGGGAATCGTTCAATATCTGAGGAGGTCAAAATGAGATTCTGGCACAGTATTGTGAGTATACTTTTTGTGACGATAATTTTGATAATGGGTTTGCTGGGTATGTTCAATCTCTCTTCATACGTGTGGGAGGTTGCCAACGAACAGCTTGAACTTGTGAGACTTGGTTTGACTGTCAGCGGCGGTTTGATTTGGGCCCTGGCTATCTTATACCTTCTTACAGGAAGGAAACGTAAGAAAAACTCCAGTTTCCTCTATTTCAATAATGAGGGCGGGACCGTAAGCGTCAGTACCGACGCGATAGCGGACTATGTCTCAAAACTCCAGTCGGAATTCCCTTCAATAGTTCAAATGAAGCCGCAGATCATCCCCTCGAAAAATGCGATCAATGTTCTCGTGAAAGTCAAGATCAAGGCCGACTCGCAGATAAGCGAAGTGTGCGAACTGCTCCAGCAACGGGTTCGTGAAAGCATAGGAACCGGTCTCGGTGTGCAGCAGGTTGGTAAAGTCGAAGTAAGCGTAGTGGAAATAATTTCAGAACACGTCCGGGGATAAGAGTCTCAAGGATACGGTTTTTGATGAGGAAACAGTCTGCACCAAACGGAATGGCCCCCTCCTTGGAGGGGCGCCCGAAGGGCGGGGTGGGCTAAGCACAGAAGGAATAAACATGAGCAGGCAATCCAGCAAGGAAGATATCAATCTCGTCATTGTGGGCTCTATCGGAATTGATACGATAGAAACACCAGCTGAGAAGAAAGAGGAGATACTTGGTGGCTCCGTAAGCTACGCCTGCGCTGCAGCATCCTTCTATACCGGCGTGGGTATGGTCGGTATTGTCGGAGACGATTTTCCTGAGGCATACACAGAGCTGTACGAAAACTTCGGTATCGATCTGGCTGGTTTGCAGAAAGTCCCTGGCAAAACTTTCAGATGGTCGGGTGTATACGAAGAGAATATGAATAATCGCAATACGCTTTCCACTGATCTGAATGTTTTTGAAAGTTTTAACCCGGAAATACCGGAGGCATATCGCGACGCGTCATACCTGCTTCTTGGCAATATTACTCCTGAACTTCAGCTGAATGTTCTGTCACAGATGAACAATCTTAAGTTTGTCGTAGCTGACACCATGGATCTGTGGATCAATATAGCGAAAGATGCGCTTCTTGATGTCGTTTCCAAGGTGGATATGTTGACACTTAACGATTCCGAAGCACGTCTATTGACGGGGGAACATTATCTGGGTAAATGCGCAGAAGCCATTCTTGAGATGGGTCCTCGTTGTGTGGTCATCAAGAAGGGCGAACATGGCGCAATGCTCGTATCCGCGGACGGCATCTTTCTTGTGCCGGCTTTTCCAGTTAAAGCTGTTGTTGATCCTACTGGTGCCGGCGATTCGTTTGCCGGCGGCTTTATGGGCTATATCGCTGAGAAGGATAGTGTTGAAGAGAACATTGTTCGCGAGGCACTTCTCAATGGTAGCGTAGTAGCTTCCATGGGGGTCGAAGATTTCAGTCTGGATAATCTGGCGAGGCTGGATAGAGGTGCGATTGATGCCCGGCTTCAAGAGTTTATCAAGATGACACAGATATGACTGTAGTCGTCAACCATCCCGCCGTCGCTACAGCTAAGGTGGACAAGCAACCATTATAGTATCGATTGATACTTTCAGAGTGTAAAATGATAGACATCAACAGCCATGTTCAGCTCAAATTGGAGCGGGAGAAGGGAATCGAACCCTCAACATTCAGCTTGGGAAGCTGATATTCTGCCATTGAATTACTCCCGCGTTAAGATTGAGTGATAAGATAGATTGAAATAGCAGTAAGTGTCAAGTTTCGAACCCTCAACCACGCCTGTGGCGTGACAGGCATTCTGCCATTGAATTACTCCGCGTTAAGATTGAGTGATAAGATAGTGTACGATACGGGACCTACGCCTGAACCCGATTAGCCGATCGGGCTAAACAACAATCGGTAATCTCTCTTCAAATCACAAGTTCAACGGGTGGACTGTGCTCGGAAATAGTCCCCAAACAGGTGTAACCTCTCTCTGCTCGGCTGAGCCAGACAAATCCTCAATGACCATGCCTGATGCTTGGTAAATTCACGCAAAACACGGTTACGAAGGATGATAATATTTGGCATTCTTTATTAATGGTGCGTCCCTTAGATATTTTTGACACAAAATTTCCATATTGCTCCTTCACATAATCAAAAGAAAAGATTATCATAATTGTCAGGATTAACAAAAATAAAGGCTGAAAAAATGAAATATATATATCTGCTTTGCGTTTTACTATTTCTCTCAGGGTGTGCCACCGCATACAAAATAAACAAAGTCAGTTTAGGCATGTCGAAAGGTCAGGTCATAACAGCCATAGGAAGACCTGTCAGCGTCAGTGCACAAGGACAATGTGAATATTTGAATTATAGATTCTCCGAAACTAGTGACAACGCCACACATGGCATAACAACGCCCTATTACGTAAGGCTTGTACACGGCAAAGTTGAATCATATGGACGGATGGGTGATTTTGATAGCACCAAAGATGACCGCAAGATTATTGTTGAGCGGAAAGACGAAGTAAAGGCGGACATCAAAACGTCATCCGACAAGCAGGATATGTACACCGAGCTAATGAAACTGAACGAACTTAAAGAAAAAGGTATAATTTCTGAGGATGAATTTGCGACAGAAAAGGCTGAGATACTAAAGAGGCATTAAGCAGAGGCGATTACGCACCATATAGAATCACGGAGTTTAGGAGGACATACTACATGCATGGAAAACGCATTCTCATTCTTTATTGCGGAGTGATGTTAGCACATGGTCACCACTCATCACTGTTTGCGAACTTCACCAACCGCTACGATACTCTGACCACTTTAGATGGCAAAGAGTACACAAAAGCAAAGCCACAAAGAATCGAGAACGAAGCACTCATCATATTTCACTCAAAGGGAATATCCAAGATACCCATTCGTAAACTTCCAGACAACATCCTGATTGATATTGGTCGTCCCACAAACGCAGAATTAAGAGCCAAAGAACAAGAAGACTATAAAATCAGAAAAGCACGACAGGATTGGGAACGTCAACACCAACTAGAACAAGACCGAGAACGTAGAATAGCCGCAATGGATGATGTAAACGCATTAAAACGTGCCGCAAAAGAAAGAAAAAAAAGTGGTATATCAGATATCTCGTGGCAAGAAGTGGACAAAATTTATAATATGAAGAGCAAGAACACCGACCTTCAAAAAGATGAGGCATGGAAGCAATACAAGGGTAAGAAAGTCGAATGGACAGGTAAGGTAACATCTGTTGGTGATAGTTGGGGCAGCACAATGTTACAGGTTAAAATGAATCCAGACACATGGACTTCCGATGTCATTATTACCCTCAAGAAAGCCGAGAAACCTAAAGCATTGAAGTTAAAGGAAAAAGACAAGGTAACTTTCAGAGGTGTACTGACCAGGTGGGGAACACTTATGCCCATTAGCATTCAAGATGGTGAAATTATACATTAAGCTAAACAGGTTAAACAATGAAAACAAGAGTCTTTCTCAACAACGAACATTGGCTAGTGACGCTGAAAAGCTTTATGGGTCAGGGAGCCATCAAGATAACCCTCAAGCGAACTGGCGAGCAATGGAAGTCTTCACTGGAAGAAAAAGCATATTTAAGTCTAGCAATTAACACGCTAAAAGCTTCAGGCATACCAATTGAAAATGGAAACGATACTTTTGATAATATGGTCGAGTCATTTGCAGCGGCTGTTGCATCAAGAGGCGAGGCGAGATGGGAAATTACGTTCAGACACACGGAGCCAGCGGATTTTGCCAAGGAACACATAAAATAGCGATACAGCCACCCATCTGGAACTGATAAACAATGAATAAAATCTGGATACCACAAACCATAATGTCCGTCATGTTGCTCTGGGCATTCTACCCAGACAATCCATACGGATACTATACACTTCTCCGAGTGGTGTGCTGTGCATCCTTTGCCTACTTAACCCTAAAGGCGTTCTCACAAAAGAAAGAAGCCTGGGGCTGGGTTCTTGCTGTGATGGCGGTGATATACAACCCCCTTCTGCCGATTCACCTTACCAGGGAGATTTGGTCGGTGATTAATATAGTTACAATTGGCATTGCGATTGGTTCGGTTTTCATTTTAGAGTCTAAACCGCAAAAAGAGAATACGGAATAAAGATATGGACTCACTAACGAACACCAACAGCGTCAAGAAAAGGAATTGGTTCGTTAAAAGAATCATTAAACACCAAATAATATCCTTCACAGTTGGTCTTCTCCTCATTTCCCAACTCACAACTTGCCTGGCTACTTACTTTAGCGACAAAGACAGATTCTCCGAAGTGTTCGTTCTCAATATATGGGGTTATTTGATTCTCGCTCTTACAGTATATTTTTTGCAATGGCTACTAGCGGTGTGGATAGCTTCAAAGTTCACCAAAGACACATTAAAACAAAAATTCTTAAAACACCCTCTCGCAACAGTCATACTTTTCATTTCCTACATAATTGACTTGCCTGTCAGACTAGCCGAGTACAACACGAACGGATTTATTCAAGTTTTTGAGCTAATAGTATACTACGCATTTACTTCGTTCATTTGGTGGCTCTTAATATGTTGGATTAGCGGTAAAGTTTTGAAAAGGCAAAGATTTCAGTGGCGTTGGTACAAGAAAACAATCGACCTCTTTTTTTGTTTTATGCCGTTTGTTTACAAACTCGTCCTAGGCTTGATTGTAGCGTCTATATTATTCTTTGTTATTTTCTTCTTACTGGCAATTGTCTTTAAATATTCAGGACAAGACCTAAACGCATTATTCAATTAAACAAAAGGAGCGTACCATGAAATCAATTGGCAGATTTATAGGCTATTCAATGTGGATTATATCTGGACTACTCATGTTTTTATTCTGGTTCATGGCTATGAGCAAATGGATGGGATTTATCGGTGGCATGCTGGCATTCGCAATCGCTCCTGGTTTCATAATCTTCCCTATAATATTCTGGATTGTAGAGGGTGTCTTTCCTGTTCTATACTTCTCGTTATTGGGGAGCGGTTTCTTGGGCATGATAATAGTTGGTGCATGTTCTGATAATGAATACTAAACAACGGAACTCTTTAAGAGGAAATCAACATGGCAAAGAAAACTGGATGCTTCACGAGATTAGTGGTTCTCACTATTGTAGTATTAATTGGGATTTACATATTTGGAACGGATGAAAACGATGCTCCTACCCGTAAACCCATCGGAGATGGTGAGCCTATAGATATTAGGGTTACCAACACAATGGTCAAAAAAGTAGGCAAGAAGTATCGCTATTTCTTCACAGTCAGAAATCACGATACCAAAACTTTGAATGGTTCAGCAGAGATTACACTTCTCAACAAGCAACCAGACACTAGAAACGGCAACGAAACATTCAACACGACAAAACCTATGCAGCCAGATGGCGGGTCATCTGTCTATATGGATATTTACACAGCCCCAACAGGCGGCTGGGGTGTTGGCTCCTTTTCATACGAAATAGTTTCGCAGAGAATGAGAGTTGCAGGCGGGACGGGGGCAATTACGTCCGAATTTGAAGATACAACCCTATACTGATTCTCCTATGACCAAAAAATGACGACACTCTACAAATACATATCACTCAACGAATAGAATAGGGACAGACCAACTATTGTAAACCTGTAGGGGTCATTCAACATTCATCTTGACGCGCAATACGAATCTGTTCTGTTGTGATTATGGCAAGGCCGCTTAGAGTTGGTATGCATGATGGTTGGTTTTATGCGAACGATTTGAGAAGAGGGCGAATGCTCATAAGAAGCTGGCGAAGAAAGTAGAGGGGCATAGAAAGGCAATGTTGAATGTTCAGACCTGATAAGCCCCCTGCGATCCTGCCCAACCTCATCCGGAGTGACCGAGGGTCTGATATTTCGCATATTTGCGAAATGATAGTTCGGTGTAATGCAGTAAAATAGGGTTTATTATAGAAACGGTTGCTGTTAGGCGCGAATGGCGTGGATTATGCTACAAGAAACATGTAAGTGATTATCTAGTTTATACGAAAGGAACAGCTATGAAAAAGTCTTTAATAATTATGATTGGTATGCTGGTTTTTGCATATAGCATGTATGCACAGGAAGAGCCTACGGAGCCGGCAGAAACCGCTGATCCGACTGTTGAAGAGCCGTTGACAGCTAATGCGTCGGAGCAGGAGCGGATCAGTCGGCTGGCGGAGGCCAGCGGAATGACCGAAGCGGAGATTTCTGACATGCGTAATGGAGTTGCTGTAGAAGGGACTGAGACAGAGGGAGTAAAGAAGACAGGGTGGGGAAGAATAGCTCAGATGCTGGGCCTGCATCCGGGCGTTCTAGGGCATGGAACTGGTGAGAAGTTTATGCCGGAACTTCCCGAGGCTGACAGAGATGCCATGGACGCTGCGGTAACTGCTCGCGAACGCGCGATGGAACGCAAAGCAGAACGGCATGAAGTCAAGACCGAGGCAAAACAAAGTCGGCGCGACCGCAAAGCCGAAAAAGTCCGCGGTAAGCCTGACAAGGACCCGAAGGCGGTAAAAAAGGAGAAACCTGCTAATGCTAATTCCCGGGGCGGAAAGAAGAAATAGATGATAGACCCGGCTGGTAGCAGTAGAAGGATAGATGGCAAGCGCGCAGTTTTCTGTGCGCTTGCTTGGTTTCTGGTAGTTTCGCTGCAGGCATCTGAAGTTTCCGGCACAATCCATTTGCTTGTGGAAAAGCAGTGGGCGGAAGCGGAGAAGTTGGCTCTTTCTGTGCTGAAAGATGCGCCGGATG
>JAUUYL010000131.1 GCA_030590485.1 Lentisphaerota bacterium
AACTCTAATCGCTTACGCTCCTTCATGCTCATTCTTAGTTCTCCCATAACTCCTCCTTTTGGAGGCGTATTATAAGGGGACATTTCTAAATTGGATACAAGGGGACATTTTCATATTGGTATGACATTTAGTCACTTGTCGCTTGCCACTTGCCGGTTGCCAGCATATACTCTCCCTCCCATGAAAGAAAAAGACCCATTCGACTTCTGGTATGCCGTAAATAACACGGAGATTGTCCAGGCTCCAAGCCAACATCTGGAAACCTTCGGCAACACTACATTAAACTATTATCACATCAGCGAGATGATGGATTCTGTAAACCAGGTGCATATTCGCGAAGGCCGTATGCAGGCGAACAAACCTCAAATAATCACCCCGGAAGCTTATTCCCAAACACTTCTCGAGGGCTTCGGCGAGGAATCCCAGAAATACATCGAATGGCTGAAGGAGAACAATCAGGACATAAAGATCCTTCAGTACGGATATAAGCTCAAACAGGAATCCTTTAGCGAACATACCGTAACGGACAAACTTGACACTGTTATAGAAAGGATCAAAAATGACAAAAAGATAACCGACGATCCTCTCAGCGCAATCATCATCGGCGTTGACAAGCCATGGGATGTCTGTCTCGTTAAACTCTTCTGGCAAATAATTCAAACATCGGCAGGCCCCAACATTCAGGAACTTTCACACCAAGGCTTATTCAGCAAGAAAGATGGAATACCTATCAACATATACAAAGAAATTGAAGATACATTTCTTGCCGCAAGCAAAAATTCAGAACTCATCAACCCACTTGCAAATACGCTCCAACAGCATAACCTGTTCAAACATTACGAAGACAGATTCTTCGCTCTCGTTAAGGCAAGCAAATAAGCGGCTTCGCCGCTGACTACGGTCATCCCTGAATGCCACCCAACTTAAGCCCCATGCCCGACATTGATGATAGGCTGAACGGCTGTCTCGGAGAGACCGCCCTACCGAAAGGCTTTCCTGGCTATGAATCTGCCTGCGTCGTCTTCGGGGGCTATGCAGGGACAAGCGGACTACAGTGCGTAATGCACCCATCTGTTTAGGCGGAGCTTGACACTTAGCAAGATTCTCTCTACCTTTTCTTCCCATGAGCATGACCATTACAGAGAAGATTATTGCCAAGGCCGCAGGATGCGAACACGTCCAGCCTGACGAAAACGTATGGATAAACGTCGATATACTGTTGACGCATGACATCTGCGGACCAGGTACCATCGGTGTCTTCAAGCGTGAATTCGGCGATACCGCAAAGGTATGGGACAAAAACAAAGTCGTAATCATACCTGACCACTACATCTACACAAAAGACGAGAAAGCTCACCGCAATGTCGATACACTCAGGGACTTCGCAAAGGAACAAGATCTGCCGTACTTCTATGATCCTGGCACAATCAGCTATAAAGGGGTTTGTCACGATGCCCTGCCCCAGGAAGGACATGTGAGACCCGGAGAAGTTATTTTCGGAACGGACTCCCATACATGCACACACGGAGCTTTGGGCGCATTTTCCAGCGGCATTGGCAACACAGATGCAGGATTTGTCATGGGAACCGGCAAACTGCTGATAAAAGTCCCGAAGACTTTAAGATTCAATATCAATGGTGAAAAACCTGATTACATCACAGGGAAAGATATTATCCTGCGTATCATCGGCGATATCGGCGTTGACGGAGCAACGTACTGCGCCATGGAATTTCGCGGCGACACCATCTCCAAAATGAGCATCGAAGAAAGAATGACCATTTGCAACATGGCAATTGAAGCCGGAGGAAAGAACGGTATTATCGAACCTGACGACAAGGCCATTGAATATATTAAATCAAAAACGGGACAACCTTTTGAAGCACTGTATAGCGACCCCGACTGCTCAGTAGAAAAAGACTACGATTACGATGTGTCATCATTTGTCCCCTGCATCGCCGAACCTCATCTGCCATCGAAATACGCACCTGCAAGCGAGAGATCGGACGTGAAAATCGATCACGCCTACATCGGGTCCTGCACTGGCGGAAAAATCACAGACTTCATCATGGCCGCAAAAATACTGAAAGGCAACAGGGTGTCTGTAGATACATTTCTTGTTCCCGCCACTGTTGAAGTGGCCGAAGGGCTGATAACTGAATCTATAGACGGAAAATCCCTTGTTGAAATATTCGCAGAAGCCGGATGCATTGATATTGCGCCCCCCTCCTGTGCCGCATGCCTGGGCGGACCGGAAGATACTTTCGGACGAACAAAAAACAATGAAGTCGTAATAAGCACTACTAATAGAAACTTTATAGGACGGATGGGATCCAAAGATGCACCCGTATACCTGGCATCACCTCTTACCGTCGCGGCATCAGCAATAACAGGCAAGATTACTGACCCCAGAAATTTTATGTAATCCGAAATATTCAAATGGAAAAATCATGAGCAAAATCAAAAAAATTACAGGCAAAGTTTATGTGCTGGAAGATAATATTGATACAGACCTGATCATCCCGGCAATATACCTGAACCTCGTCCCTACCATACCAGAAGAATACGACAAACTCGGCTCCTATGCTCTCTCTGGCTTACCTGAGAACTTCGATGATTTTATCGCAAAAGGCGAAACCAAATCAGAATTCACAATCATTATCGCTGGCAGGAATTTTGGTTGTGGCTCATCTCGCGAACACGCGCCCATCTGCCTTGGCGCAGCTGGCACCATAGCAATCGTAGCCGAATCATATGCGCGAATTTTTTTCCGCAACTCCGTTGCCACAGGCGAGGTCTATCCCCTGGAATCAACAGAACGCCTGCGCGACAAATTCCAGAATGGCGATCTGGCGGAAATCGATATGGATAACGCCACGATTACTAAAACCGACACGAATGAGACATTTCAACTTAAGTCTCTGGGCGCAGTTGCGCCTGTTATCGAAGCCGGCGGCATCTTCGAATACGCCCGCAAAGAAGGAATGATTACTTAGGCAGTGGGCAATAGCAAAATAGCCATTCCATTTCTGCCCCCTTCAGACAACCTCTCAGCTCGACATGCCAACTCATAGACCTGCTCCCTTCCCAACGTTCCCTCCCGTTAGGGTGCAGGACACGAAAGTTACCTTTAAGCAGCATTTCGTTGCTCCCAGTATTCTTCGAAGAGTCCTCCGAGAAC
>JAUUYL010000008.1 GCA_030590485.1 Lentisphaerota bacterium
ACTCTAATCGCTTACGCTCCTTCATGCTCATTCTTAGTTCTCCCATAACTCCTCCTTTTGGAGGCGTATTATAAGGGGACATTTCTAAATTGGATACAAGGGGACATTTTCATATTGGTATGACAGTGAATCTTCTCTCCACTTGACACCTGACACTCGACGCTTTACACTTTTCCCATGAGTGAGACAGGATGGATAGACAAACTGGCCAAGGACGTAACAGGTAAATTACATACCTGCAACAAGTGCGAACTGCGCAGAACGGCCAACAACACAGAGTATTTCCTTCCGAGCCGCAAGGCCGTACATGATGTGCTGGATAACCTCATGGCAATCCTCTTCCCGGGCTGCCACGGACATGGCACTGCCCTTGAGGACGCGTCAGAAAAATGCATTTTAAAGGAACTAAAATCGACTATTGCCGTTTTGCAGGAACAAGCCGAAATGGCTTTCCGCTACCAGTGCGAAATCGATGAATGCAACGATTGCAACGATTGCGTTGATAAAGCGCAATCCGCGGCACAGTTTCTGCTGGAAACTCTTCCCGATACGCAGGATATGCTTCAGGACGATATAACGGCGGCCTACGAGGGGGATCCTGCAGCAAAATCTAATATGGAAGTCGTCATGAGCTATCCGGCGATACAGGCGATCTCTACCTACAGAATAGCACATACCCTCTACAAGCAGGACGTACCCCTGATACCGAGGATTATGACTGAACTGGCGCATTCACGCACCGGTATAGACATTCATCCCGGCGCGGAGATCGACAAACATTTCTTTATCGACCACGGCACAGGTGTTGTCATCGGTGAAACCACTACCATCGGAAAAAATGTAAAGATCTACCAGGGCGTCACACTTGGTGCATTAAGTTTCCCGGTAGACGAAGATGGAAACCCTGTCAAAGGCGTCAAAAGACATCCTGACGTAAGGGACAACGTAACGATCTATGCCGAAGCGACAATACTTGGCGGGAAAACCGTTATAGGTGAAGGCTCAGAGATCGGCGGAAACGTATGGCTAACTAAATCCGTGCCTCCGAACAGCAAAGTCTACAACGTCCAGCCAGATCCGAAAATATTATCACATTCATGATGCCTGCCGTTTACCAATAACCCCTGAAGCCTATCTTGATACTGCCTTTGAGATCACCCTCAGCGACATTAAGATCTGATAGAGCCTTGGCCATTATCTTCTGCCTAGTCCTGTGCCACCCAAATTACGACTACGGCTTTTATCGGCCCTACTTTTCGCCTACTACAGCTTCGGCAATATTAAGGGCATGATCTTTGATCTTTCTGTAAGACTGGAGTATGTCCACAAAAATCAAACTCTTCAACGCGGATACCTGCTTAGCCTGCACCCTCTGCAAGTGTTTCTCACGATAATCTTTCATCAACCTGGTAATCAACTCGCCCTCAGAATGAGCTTTTGCAAGTATTTCTGCGTTGTCAGACTTCACTGCGTCACTGATCATCAATGTATAGTCTGCGACCCGGTCATGCAGAGTAAGAATCTCTTCCACACCTTCTTTAGACATATTGAGATTCGAATTTTTCAATTTTAGATATAGCTTCATAACACTGATCATATAATCACTGATAGACTCATACTCATCAGCAACACGTAGCTGCTTGCGTCCCGCGTCAACCACATCATGTGAAATGTTACCTGACAGTATATGACTCAAAAATTCGGTTATCTCCTTTTGAACAACATCCATAATCTCTTCCCGATGGAAAAGCTTCTTCTGTATGTCCTGATCGATTTCCTTTGCTGACAAACATTCTCTCAGCATCCCAAACATCTTGGCAGTATGATCGCACATTCTGTTGATCTCATCCTGAGACTGCTGAATTCCAATAGCCGGAGTATCCAGCATACGCACATCCAGGAATGTCAGGTGTGGAGTCTCCTTGTGCGGCGTATCGGGTATGATCTTGGTAACTACATTGGCCAACAAACCCATCAGCGGAAGAAAAACAATTGTGTTGATAATATTAAAACCCGAATGCGTCATAGCTATTCGCATCTCGATATCAGCGTTCATAATATCGCCCATGCGCTGAATGATCGCTGTATAACCAAAGAAGATAGGGAGCAGCCATACAGTTCCGACAATATTGAAAATAATATGCGCATAGGCTGCTCTTTTTGCGTTTGTCGACGCACCCAATGAAGCCAGAAAAGCTGTAATAGTGGTGCCAACGTTCAGACCAAGTATCAACCCGGCAGCAGTATCGAAATTTATGGTTCCAGCCATTGCCAGCGCAATGGTTATACCAAGCGTGGCCGATGACGACTGCACGATCATGGTCGCTATACAACCAGCAAAAGCACATTTGAGTACGCCGATATACGTCACGCCGGACATAACGGAGAAAAATGCCGTAACAACCTCTTTGACCTGCTCATTCTTAAATCCTGCAGACATCGTCTCCAGACCGAAAAATACCATACCCAGACCTACAACAGCCATTGCGGTAAACCGTGTCCGCTCGTTCTTAACAAAAAGATAAACGAAAGCCGCAATACCAAGAATCGGCAAACCATACTTCCCGATCTTGAGAGCAAGGATGAACCCGGTGATTGTTGTCCCTACGTTGGCACCAAGAATTACTCCTATCGCCTGCATCAGGGTCATAAACCCGCCATTGACAAAACCCACAACCATGACTGTCGTGACAGAACTGGACTGGATTATACTTGTGACAAGCGTACCAACACCACAAGCGGCAACGCGATTAGAAGTGACAGAGCCGATCATTTTCCTTAAACGGCTGCCTGCAACAGCCTGCATACCTTCAGACATATTCTTCATGCCGAGCAGAAAGATTCCAAGCCCACCGATAACACCAAAAGCCATATCTAAGATTAAATCATAATTACCTGAATTCATATTACCTCTCTATTACAGGAACTCCAGTTGGCGCAGATACTACCAAGAGGTAGTCAGAATATTCAACAAGTATTATAGGGAAACTGGTATTATTATTGGCGGTTATCAAATATCCAGCCGGATAGCATAAAGTGACTTGCGGGCGGTAATAAAGAGCGTTTCCCCGTCTTTTCCGAAACAAACATTACTGGGCCTTTCCGGCACCTTAATTTTCCTTAAAAACTTACCTTCGGGACTGTATACCCCAACCACATCAGTAGTTACGTACAGATTCCCCATGCTGTCCAGAGCCATCCCGTCAGAGCCATCCGCAACAAAAAGCGTCTTATTAGACAACGTTCCGTCATCATTTACCTTATATGTATAAGTCTTTTTGGCGCCATGATCCGCAACGTACAGTGTCTCGCCCTTTAATGTCCCAATAATCCCATTCGGCCTAACCAGATCATCGATTACCCGCATGACCTTCCCCCCGCCAGGCACCAGATAATAGACGTCTTCTCCATCCTGCTCCATATCATCGCGCTTCTTGCCGTATCTGGGATCCGTGAAATATACCCCGCCTTTCAGGTCAACCCAAAGATCGTTAGGACTGTTGAACTTCTTGCCGTCATAACGATCAGCCAATACCGTCTCCTCGCCATTCGTCATGGTCAAGGTCACCCGACGGTTGCCACCCTCGCAAATCCCCAGATTGCCAAGCGCATCGAATATCAATCCGTTCGCACGCCCACTATTCTCACGAAATGTCGATACACCCTTCTTTGCCGACCATACATGGATTCTGCTGTTGGGTATATCCGAAAAATAAATATCGCCATTCGGCGCGACAGCCGGCCCCTCAGTAAAATTAAAACCAGTCGCCAGACGCATCACCTCCGAACCAACTTCCGGATAGCTCCTGCATGAACAAACACATAACAGCAAAGCAAAAGTAAATAATAGTCTATTCATCACTGAACCAACTTCTGTCCTCGCCATATATCGTCCTGGACTCTCCAAGCTTAACCGAATCACCATCCCGAACAATTTCATCCAAATACAACAAACAGTCCCCGTCACGATTTTCAACCCTTAGGAATAACGCTTCTTTCTTATCCTCATCATTTAAGTCGCTGACTCTCATTTCTCCATCTAATAATTGACGGGCCGTATGATCCTTCTCTTTCGGGAAATATACCCATGCCTCACCAATAAATATTACTCCATATAAATCATGCTCTTTTACCGCACTTATAATAGAAGCGTTTAATTGGGCCTGGTCTGTTTTAGGCGGAATCGGATTAACAGAAATTAAACCGTCATTTCCATTAAAAGAAAAAAGCATATGTCCATGAGTCTTATCTTTAAGAAATAAGCGACGGGCTTCTTTGCGTAAACCGTCAGCCCATTTCTTTAATGACGGTGATTTTGCAGTGGGTATCCATTCTTGTTCTTTCATTCAGGGATTATATACAAGAAAAGAAGATAAACAAGCCCTAGCAACCAACAACTATTCTTGAAGATTGCCAATGTGCCTGAATTATCTTGTAAGCTTTGGGTGTCCTGCTGTAGCCTACCCTCCGTTATGTATTGTGTAATATTCGGAGCTGGTGAAGTTGGTTCGCATATGGCTGAGATCCTTGATCGAAAAGGATATCGCCTGTCTGTGGTGGATAACAATGCGGAGTCTGTTCAGAAACTGGCAAATAAGGTAGATGCAAGGCCTATCATAGGTAGCATCATGAACCGTGATGTGCTCATCTCTGCAGAAGTTGAGAATGCCGATCTGGTATTATGCGTTACAAATCAGGACGCCGAGAATATCCTCGGTGCCATGCTTTCCAAGAAACTAGGCGCCAAGACGGTAATAGCCCGCGCACGCTCTGATGACTTTATCGCCGGCCGAGAAGACACTTTTCATCAGGATTTTGGCATAGATGATATTCTTTCCCCCGAAGTGCTGGCAGCAGAAGAAATCTGCAAACGAATCAAAACACCGGGCGTGTCGGCTATAGAGTTTTTTGCGGATGGAAAGGTCGGGCTCAGAGAGCATACCGTTCCCTCTGACTCTGATATGATAGGTATTCCTTTCAAAGATCTGGACATTGGCAGCAAAATTCTGATTACTGCTGTCTTCCGCCACGGAGAGACTATAATACCAAACGGAGATACTTCCTTTGAGGCTGATGATCATTTCTTTATTGTAGGCATAACTGAAGATGTCGAAGGGTTTGGTCGGCAATTCGGCGATGTTCCAACTCCAAAACGTAGAGTTATAATATATGGCGGCACGGCAATCGGGGCAAAACTGGCACTGATGCTTGAGGATAGCGGAATATCTGTGAAGCTCATAGAGGCAGACCGTGAGAAATGCCACAAAATATCTGAAATGCTTGAAAAAACACTGGTGCTCAACGGCTCCGGCCTTGATGCCGATTTTCTTCTGCAGTCCGGCATTGCTGAATCAGACGCATTTATCGCAGCCAGTGATCAGGATGAACACAATATAGTATCAGCTCTTATTGCAACTGAGCATGGTGCTTCGGAAACTGTTGCCGTTGTCGAACAGGCATCATTTGTTCCAGTCGCAAGAAGGCTCGGAGTGCATGCCGCGATGTCGCCCAGGCTTGTTACTGCGAGCCGAGTCATGAGATCTATTCTTCCTGACCGTATCAAGTCACTTGCAATTCTCTCAGAGCATGAGGTCGATGTCCTCGAAGTGCATGTGCGTGCCGACGACAAGATAGTAGGCAAGCGGTTGAAAAAACTTAGCATGCCACGCGATACAGTAATCGCAGCTATAGTCCGAGGAGATGATGTGGTGGTCCCTCATGGCGAAGACACGATAAATGAGAATGATATCGTCATCGTATTTACGCTCAGTAAAAATTTAACGGCTGTCGAAAGGTTATTCTAAGAGTGAACCTACGTATTGTCTTAAGGGTGCTGGGAATATTTCTTATCCTTCTTGGCGGAATAATGATTGTTCCCCTGATGTGGGCGGTTCATTATAATGAGCCGCTCCGCTACTTTCTTGTACCGATAGCTGTAACCCTACTATCCGGCATCTTGATATTTCTATGCTTCAGGAAGGCTCATGGTGCGCTATACCCTAAAGAAGGATTTGCAGTCGTAGGTATGGGCTGGATACTGTCATCGGTATTCGGGTGCCTTCCATACCTGGTTTCGAACACTCTTCCGACATTTGCCGACGCCTATTTCGAGACCATGTCCGGATTCACCACTACAGGCGCCTCTGTCATGACCAATATAGAGGCAACGGCAAAATGCGTGCTTTTTTGGCGGTCTCTGACTCACTGGCTTGGTGGAATGGGTATCATCGTCCTCTTCGTGGCCGTTTTCCCCTTCCTTGGAGTAGGCGGACGCTATCTCCTTCGCTCGGAAGTGCCGGGACCGATAGCCGACGATATCAAGCCGAGAATCAAAGAGACAGCCAGGATGTTGTGGATTCTCTACATCGGCCTGACGATCGTTCAAACTACGCTGCTTATGTTCGGCGGTATGGATCTATTCGAGAGCCTCTGTCATACGTTCGGCACATTGGCAACCGGCGGGTTCTCCACGCGAAACGCCTCGATAGGCGCTTATGGCTCAGCCTATATCGAATGGGTAATCATCGTATTCATGCTTATGGCCGGCACGAATTTCTCACTATATTATTCGCTCATCAAGAAACGCTGGCGAACATTTTCTTCTAATACTGAGCTGAGAGTGTACCTTTCAATCTTTCTTGCCGGATCAATTATTGCAACGGTGAGTATATGCCACAACGGCCTTGTGCCCAGTGTTTCCGAGGGGATCAGGACAGCGGCTTTTCAGGTCGCGTCTATTCTGACAACGACAGGATTTGTAACAACCGACTTTGACCAATGGCCGGCTATGTTGAAAGTGATGCTAGTCACCTTTATGTTTATAGGCGGATGCGCGGGGTCAACGGGCGGCGGACTTAAAGTTATCCGTATAATCATACTTTATAAGTTTATGGTCAGCGAAATAGTCAAAAAAGCGAACCCAGGCGCGGTGACGACAGTAAAGATATCGGGGGTCAAGGTCGAACGCCATGTTATTGAAAGCGTGATGGGCCTTTTCGTTCTAGCTATATGCGTCTTTATTGTTGCTGTATTTCTGATATCTATGCGCGATGTTGATCTTATTACAGCTGTCACATCAGTAGCGGCTACTCTCTGGAACATCGGCCCAGGCCTTTCTAAAGTAGGGGCGGTCTGTAATTATGAATTCATGGATACATTCTCTAAGTTCCTTCTGGCGCATTGCATGCTGATGGGCCGTCTTGAGCTCTTTACCATTGCGGTTCTCTTCGCTCCATCATTCTGGCGTAAGTGATGATCCGCAGCAGCTTTCGTCACTCTTGGACCGAGGAACAGAAGTAAACTTCACCAGCTACTATAGCACGTATTGCGGGGCTGAGGTCCGTGTTGACATTCCCCTTGAGGATGTATCCTGATGCGCCTGCCTCCATGACGGAAGCTACCATTATCTTTTCGTGATGCACTGACATGCAAAGCACAAGTATATCGTTATGTTCTGACTTGATTTTTCTTGTTGCCTCAATACCGTTAAGTTTCGGCATGCGAATATCCATCACAACCACATCCGGCATAAGTTCCTCCGCCTTCTGCACGGCAACCTCACCGTCTTCCGCTGTCGCAACAACTTCCATATCAGACTCAAGCGCGAGTAGATTGCATATTCCCTCCCGAATGAGTTCATGATCGTCAGCAACGAGTACTTGAAGTTTTTTTTGTTCTGTCATTCGATACCGCTCTTCTCAAGCCATGGCGCAACGAGCGTAACACAAGTACATTTATACGGCTCAGAGTCTATTGTTATACTGCCGTCAATATCTTGCAGTCGCTCCTGAATAGAGAAGAGACCCAGGCCCCGCCCGGTTCCTAAATCAACCTCGCAACCAAAACCTTTCCCCTCGTCTTCCACAGTCAGCATCACGTCGCCATCCACTCTTTCAAGCCTTACAAAAGCCTTCTTAAGGCCGGAATGCTTGACTACATTAAACAACAACTCTCGCGCAGCCTTAAACAACACTGTCGATATAGTATCATCAAGTTCACCCAGATCATCACCAACAACAAGCTCAAAGGAAACATCAAAACGCTCTTTCATGCCTGCACATAATTTCACGAGAGAGTCCTTCAGCCCCCACTGATAAAGCGTCGAAGATGCCAACTCAAAGCTGAGAAGACGAAGGTGGTCATAGGCCTTTTTCACGAGATCATCTATCTCCGCCATCAAGGCCTTGCAGTCGTCAGTCTCTGCGTGCGATGAGGCAACCGTCACCTTCATTCGACAAGCGGCAAGCATCTGGGCAACATCATCGTGCAGTCCTTCTGCAATACGCTTCTGTTCATGATCCTGAGCTGTTGTCAACATCTTGGCAAGCCGTCGCAACTGTTCCGTACGGGTTTTGATCCGATCCTCGAGCTCCTCGTTCAGCTCTCTCAGATTGCCCTCAGCAGTCTCTCGAGTGGCCACAGCTTGTTGCAAAAGGGTCTGTCGCTTTGAGATTTCGTCGACCATTGCATTGATTTCCCTGTTCAAAGAATCGATCTCTGTTGTGGAAACCGAAGGTAGCGTAAGGCTATAATCACCGTCGGCGATTTTGCGGAGACCCGAAACTGTATTCTTGACGGGACGAATCACAACGGTATTGACTATAAATGTGCAGACCAGAACAATTATTAGAATCGCAAATGCGATAAGCATAAGGCCGGAGCGCCCGATAGCCCGCTGGGTCGCCAGCAGATGTTCTTGATTCAGGGACACCTCAACATGCCCAACAATGACCTTCCCCCTCAACACGGCAGTCTTCCCGCAGGCCAAAATAGGCTCGTCCCTGTATTGTCTTTCATAAAGAATATCACCATACTCAGTAGTAACCTTGACTGAAGCGAGTCCGATGCTGGCCCAGGGATAGGTTTTAAAATAATGCTCTATGGTCGTGTCATCCATATTCCAAATATCTTCCGCCAAGTGATGCGCTATTTCAGAGGATGTAACGACTACCCGCCGGTACAGCTGTTTTTTTATAGGGATACTTGATATGCGGGTGTTAGCAAACACCATCACAACTCCGACGATCAGCAGGGATATTGAAATCCACAGCACAAGATTCGTGCGAATACTTGAAGTGCTAGCTTTACTGGATGTCTCCACAAAAAACTGTCCTATTTGGATTCTTCGATGGCCTCAATACTGGCATGATAAATTTTATCATACGTTCCGTCACTGCGCATGATTCGTAGCTCTCGATAAAAAGCATTCATTATCTTCTCCAATTCTGGAAATTTTGATTTTCTGCAGAAGGGACTGAGATATGGCTTCGAAAAAAGCGGCTGTGGCAGCCAGCTCACGCTGTTCTGAAGTCCCAGCTTCTTCAGTACGGCGACACCAACTGTCTTGTCCATCGGGTAGAGGTCGATTTCGCCGTTTACAAGCGCAAATATCCCTGCATCCGTGTTGGCATAAACGGGACCAACGAACTCGGCGGCCAGAAATTCCGGGTTATAGCTGTAGTCTCTGTTCCGTCCTATTTTGACTCCATCCTTTTTGAGCTGATTATAAGACGTGAAAACAATATCATTTGCGGACTTTTTCATAACGAAGAATACGTACTCACTCATCCAGAGATAGTGTTCAGGCGTCTTCCCTGTTTTTCCAAACTGACGCTGGTCTTCTGTATAAAAGAGAACTTCTTCTCTCGTATCTTTGTATGAAACCGACAAAACGGCTTCGACTTTGCCTTTCTCGGCCATCATCCAAGCTCTGCTCCATGGATAAATCTCTATCTTGTACGGAATGCCCAGACGCGTCATTATATACTTAACCACAGAGGCATCAACACCTATAACATCTTTACCGTCCATATATTCCAAAGGCGCCCACTCTTCACACACGAAGACTAGTGGACGGGTAATTTTGTCCACGTATTGAGGGCGGATATATGATTCGTAGATAGATGCATATTCACCACTGGCTCTCATTAGTGAAAGTTCCTCATGAAAACGCTTAGAAAGATTTTCTATATCCGGATAATCAGAAGTCTGGGTAAATGCCAGATAATACGGCTTCGAAAACAGATTCGGCTCCAAACAACTGATCTTGCCCGCGAGGCCCAGCTCCATGATCATATGCTCCCCAACTGTAACTTCCATCGGGACCAGATCTATCAATCCCTCTGCCATGGCCTGAAAAGCGCTATCAGCAGATGGAAAGGTCTTCCTCTTCAGGTCGGCATCCCTGAATTCCTTGTTGTAACTGTAGGACTTCACAATCCCGATGTTGTAATCCTTGAACGACAGATCATCATACCCCTTGGAATGAAATGAAGGCGCATTGCGCCTGTGAATAAACCAGGCATATTCCGCATTCCATAAATAATTCTCCGGGATCTTGCCGGTACTCAAGAAGGCTTTTTGTGCTTCCGTATAGAATAGAATAGCCTCCCGATTAGGCTGATAGGAAATACTCGAGATCGCATCGACTTTACCCTTTTCGGCCATCATCCAGCTTCGCGTAAAAGGGTAGAACTGAAATTCCACGGAAACATCAAGACGCTTCATTATCCTGGTGATGACCTCTACATTGATCCCTTTTGTCTCACCATCTTCGATGTACTCCATTGGCGGCCAGGCTTCCGCAGCTATAATGAATTTTCTTTTTGTGTCGTCAGCATTCACGAAAGATGCTGCCACCAGAAACGATACAACAGCCAGCTTGAGTGTTCTCATAATCATCTCCTGATCTAAAAATCTATCTGAGCTCGTGCCTGAACGATGTCAACATCAGTATCGACACCCTCTTTAGTCGCCTGCACTTTACCGTAGTTCAACATAAACCTGACTCTTGACGACGGATACCAGTTGACACCAAGAGTGACGTTCTCCATCTCCCCGCCGGGTATGTGATCGTTAAGGCTCAGAGTGCTGTATCGACATGCAACGGATACTGCGCCGTAACCCTTATCACCAAGCGGCTTCAACGGCGTAACCCTTGAGAGATAAGCTCCTTCGGAATTATAGCCTAGAGACTCCCCGGTCAGAAACCAGCTTGCAGTTACGTAAGAGCCGTCATAATTCTCGGTGCTGAACCCATCCCTATCCACAATGGCCGCCATATATTCACCCTGCAATGAAGCTGACCCTATAATCCATGCTGCCTCCATACCGTACGCAACAGTATGATTAACATTACTGATCAGCCCGGTATCCTGCAGGCGCGTGCTGTCAATATGTGATTCAGGTCTGGCGCGATACCTTATGACATCATCCCCGCGCGGCGTACGAAACTGACTCCATGCGCCAATGTGAACCGTGTTCCGCTTTTTGCTTAAAGGTATCCACACGTAACGTGCACTGATACCGTGTCCGTCTTCTTCAGAGTGGTCGATCTCCGCCCCCTCACCAAAGACGCCAGCGCCAGCATACCATACGTCACCATGAGCATCCACACCGACACCCAACCGTCTCGTAGCCGGAATAAATGCCAAAGCCGGCAGAGAGCGGCTCATGAACATTATATTCTTAGAGCTCGTCGTATCCTCCAGGCAACCGTATTCCGTAAAATTTCCGATTCGTATACTATCCAAAAAAGATACCCCAGAATATCCGACGTAAGCATCCCGCAAACCTTCAGCACCGCTTCCCTTAAAATCATACTGAAGCTTATAAAACCAGTCCCCATCAAACTTGCCCTTTACGTACAAGCGAGCATAACGAATCTCACCGCCGTTATTTAACTCCACATCATCACTGTCAAACACAGCAATATCATATATAATCCGACCGCCTACTTGAGGCATCTCAGGTGTTGTCTGGGCAGCAGAAATGCTGACAAGAGAAAGACAGAAAAGAACCGCAAAGCAGAAACGTTGCAACATACCCAACTCCTAATTACGTTATTGAAGACTCCGATTACGTACGAGACTAAGACTTTAAAAGGTTTAAATCAACTGTTTTTGTCCTACACCCCCCGCCCCCCGTCAGAGATAACACTTTGGCACATTCAGGAAAAACGAACACAAATTAAGGAAATTCGGCAATTGAACAGTAAGTTCCCGATATGATAAACTGTTCGCGATGTGTGATGATAACAACAAACTACTGATAGAGCTGGGTAACCGGTTAGTCCTTTCGGAGGAGCGAGAACGTCATAGGCTGGCGGACGAACTGCATGACAGCACAGCACAGCTTCTAACTGCGGCGCTCATGCAGCTGGACCTTACCGCGAAGAGCAACTCAGGCCCGACCCCTCGCATCAACGTTGCACGAGAAAGTCTGCGAAACGCGGTGCATGAAGTCAGGTCTATGATACTGGAGCTGAGCTCACATGTACTCTTCACTTGTGGCCTCAATGAGGCAGTGGAGTCGACTGCTGAACATATAGAGAAAAAGTTTGGGTTGAAGACGCAATGCTCATCGGACAATTCATTGATCAATCTCCCTGATGAATCATTAATCCTGCTTCATCGAACAGTCAAAGATTTACTGATGAATGTCGTTGAACATGCCAATGCGACTGGGGCGGAGTTCTCCATATCATGCAAAGATGGGGTACTCGAGCTGTCGGTCAGTGATGACGGTATCGGCTTTGACGCGGCCTCCGTTATGACACTCTCCAATGAGACGCAAGGCGTTGGCCTGTTTAGCATCATGAAACGTATCAGCGCAATGGGTGGCAGTATGAATATAGAGTCCGAGCAGGAATCCGGAACAAGCGTACACATTTCCGTCCCTATTGCAGAATGCAACACCTGCAGAGAAAAGAATTAAGATACGATATGGTTCTGGAGTTTTCATATGAGTGATGAAGGCAAAAAAATAAAGCTTATTATAGCTGATGACCACAAGATGGTTCTGGAGGGACTGGCAAGCTCTCTTGAAGGCTTCGACGACATAGAACTCGCCGGCACAGTCGACAATGGACGGGACGCAATTTTAATGGCCCACAAGATCAAGCCCGATGCTATCGTCATGGATATTCAAATGCCAGGCCTCAACGGTATAGAAGCGGCACGCAAGCTTCGTAAGGAACTTCCAGAGATAAAGATTATGGCAATATCCATGCATGCAGACAAGCGGATGGTCAAGAATATGCTGAAAGCCGGTGCTCACGGCTTCATTCTCAAAGAATGCGCTGTCAAAGAGCTGGCACATGGAATCCGCATGATGATGAATGGCGAAACATACATATGCTCACGCATGGTAAAGCTGATGCTGGATCAGATGATTCAAGGCGAAGAAGAAGAAATCAGCTTCCTCTCCCCCCGCGAAAGAGAACTGCTTCAGCTGATTACTGAAGGTGGCAACACGAAAGATATCGCCACACACATGGCTATATCCACCAAGACAGTCGTAACTCACCGGCGGCGCCTGATGGCTAAACTCGAGATAACCAGCATAGCCGAACTCACAAAATACGCCATCAAAGAAGGTATAACATCCCTGGATTACTAAAGAATACCTTCATGCATACCACCCTGCCCCGCAAAACTTTGCGACGATGAACCTGTAAGGGAAAACGAAGGCAAAATCAGGAAATGACTCATTGCGCGATCAATGCTTAGGGTCGGCGCGGAAATAACTTTACAGATTTGGATGTCGCGGCGCCTGGCTGGCAAGGCGCGAAAACACAGGAATATGAACATATTTCGAGGTTTCGCAACGCCGCCAGACGGGATGCATCGGCAGTCAAAATGTGAAGTTATTTTTGCGTGGGCCCTTAGTCTGCGATAATACTGGCGTGTGATCGTGGTGCCGGGTTGCGTAATATGTCTCCTGTTGGCGTCTGAGTTGTGGAGTGTTTTCTATAGTCCGCTCAGTAGGTCTTTTCTGATGTCCCGGTGTTTCCTCCTTAACAAGAAAGAATAGCAACAAAATTGCTTGCCTATAGCGCTCGCATTCCGTAACGTCATCCAAACATTAACACCTTTTAAATCAAGGTTAACCTAAACAACGGAAAGGGTCCTACACATGGCCGCAAATAAAATGGAAAAACCGATGACGAAAACAGAATTACTAAGCAACATCAGTGAAGCTACAGAGCTGACCAAAAAAGAAGTGGCAGCTGTTCTGGAAGCACTGGAAAGCAACATCAAAAAGAGCCTTGGCAAAAGCGGCTGTGGCAAATTCGTTCTTCCTGGACTGCTGAAGGTCGAGAAAGTCAAAGTAGCCGCACGTCCTGCACGCAAAGGCGTTCCTAATCCATTCAAGCCAGGCGAGCTGATGGATGTTAAAGCTAAGCCTGCTACGACAAAAATCAAAGTGCGCCCATTGAAGATGCTCAAAAGCATGTAAGAATTAATCAAGAAAAGCCAAGGCGGGGTGGAATGATCCACCCCGCCTTTTTTCTGCACTCAGCCGATAAACATCAAAATCATAAAATATTGTTGTAAATGGCTGAGAAATGGTATAATTACAGCAAGTTTCATGGGGGCGCTAAGGTTTCGACGTGTAAGTTGAAGCTTCAGCTGCGTGCCGAGGATTCCGGTTGGCCTCGTTAATAATCCGGAAAAAAACTTAATTGCTGACACGCAATTAGCACTTGCAGCTTAATTGACTGTGACGTCTCGCCACTGACACCTGCTGGGTGGGTCGAGGCGACGATAGCAGGTTAGTTCTGATGGCGGGTGACCGGCCGGATGAGCGAAACAACTTCGTGGACACTGGCTGTTATGGCGGTTTGTTTGTTGACAGCTGTAACAGTGAGATTAAATAGCAGACTACGCACGTAGATGTTGATGTGACTCTTTTGCGGACGGGGGTTCGACTCCCCCCGCCTCCAGGCTCCGACCGCAGCGCAGGGCGGAGCCTGTCCCGGCATAGCTTGCTCATGCGAAAGCAGGAGCATCGAAGCCGGACAACTATATGCGCTGCGAACTACGCCCGGGCAAGCCAGTGAAAAATTTCACATGCGTTTATGTTCTACAAAATCAGACAGATCATGATTAATATTGTGATTACTGAGTCCATTTCCTGTTTCCTTTTATCATTTAAAATCTCCTTTTAGTGTATTTGCGTATTCCGGAGCGAATCGGCCACCTGTTCCGGGGTTTAAGTGGTGCCCCGCCAAATAAATATCAATAATCGTGGTTTTCTCCATTGATTTGCTGTCACCCGACTGCTAGCGTCTCTCTTGTGTACAAAATTAACAGGAGTTATTAATATGAAGATGGTCAAGTTGCTGACATATCTAGCCCTTATCACCATAACATTAAACCCATTTGCCTCAGCCGCAGACAAGTGCGAAACATGTCATGCAAAAGAGAATCCAGGCCTCTTCATGCAATGGAAAGAATCAAAGCACGGCAAGGAAGATGTTTCCTGTATTGATTGCCACCAAGCCGAGAAAGATGATCTGGATGCATTCAAACATGAAGGCGAATTGATCGCCACCCTGGTAACTCCAAAGGATTGCGGGCAATGCCACGAAGAGGAAGCCGAAGAGTCCATGGCCTCCTACCATTCGCATGCCGGCGAAATCCTGGAATCAAAAGATGCTTTTCTCGCTCACGTCGCTGGCGGAACACCCGCAGTAATAGTCGGCTGCGAAAGCTGTCATGGCGGCAAAATCAAGATTGACCCCAAAGCTTCAAACAAACTCTCCAAGGATACATGGCCAAACTCGGGTATCGGCAGAATCAACCCGGACGGATCCAAGGGCGCATGTAACGCATGCCACTCACGTCACTCTTTCTCAGCTAAACAGGCACGCCAGCCGGAGAATTGCGGCAAGTGTCACCTCGGCCCGGATCATCCTCAGAAAGAAATCTATGAGGAATCCAAACACGGCATAGCCTATTACGCTCATGTGTCCGAAATGAACATGGACAATGATGAATGGGTTGTCGGTAAGGATTACTATCAGGCGCCGACTTGCGCGACCTGCCATATGTCCGCAACCAAGAAACAGAAAATAACTCATGATGTAGGCAATCGTATCTCGTGGACACTCCGTCCGCCTGTTTCCAAATACAAAGATGACTGGAAAAGAAAACGCGGGAACATGCAGGACGTATGCTCAGCATGCCACCAGAAGACCTTTATCGATGGCCATTACTACCAGTACGACGCACTGGTCAAACTATACAACGAGAAGTTTGCTAAACCGGCAACAGAGATATACAACATGGTCAAAAAGAAAGGCCTGCTGGAAAGAAAAGTTGCTTTCTCCAACGAACTTGATTGGGAATATTGGGAGCTATGGCACCACGAGGGTCGTCGCGCTCGCATGGGTACAGCTATGATGGCTCCAGACTATGCATGGTGGCACGGTATCTACGATGTAGCACACAACTTCTACTTCAAACTGATTCCTACAGCCCAGAAATACGGAGACAAGGATGTCAACGCATACATCGATAACCTCCTGAAGAATGACCCCATGCACAACTGGCTGAGCAAGGACACTGCTTCATTGAAAGCCGCCATCCGTAGCGGAGAACTTCAAAAGGAATACGAAAAACTGTTCGAACAGGATTAAGGTAAGGGGACGGCAGAGAAAATTAGCCGCCGATGAACGCCGATAAAAAGGATGGGGTGGTAGGCTCTGTGCTTATAGGCTATGGAGAGAAGAGTTTCCCGCCCGCGCCCCCCGGCGCTAGATACCCAAGATAAAAAGGATGGGGAAAGAATTATTGGCTCCTCATAAACAGCCAACCTGAGTTAGATTAAGAGGAGGTATTACGCTAGACGCGGGACCGTTACACATGCATCCTGGACGAGCAATACCTTGGCGGCAGAACCTTTAAGCTTCAGCGCCGCGTTGATTGCTGCCTGAACGTCATTGAACGGCTTCATAAAAATGTTATCAATATCTGCATCAGACAGGTCGCTCACAACCCATACCTCTGAACCCATCATCAGCTCCGCAAGCTTCGATGACTTATGATAGCCCAGCTTATATCCAGCCTTCACCGCTTTAACAATATCCGACAGCTCATTACTCTCACTCAACAACTTCACAAAAGCATCGTTCCCCATTCCCTCACCGCATGCGGCCACGAGAATCATCACCCCGCCCTCTTTCATGACCGACTTCGTATTCTCAATCGCCTTATGCGCCTGATACAAAGTCGCGTCCAACGGTGCGCCCGCCACAGCCACAACAATGTCCGCCTTCTCCTTAACAGGAACCACACATACCTTCTCTGCCAATTTCACCGCAGCTTGAAATGAATCCTTCATGTTCCCCGCTGCAATCCCATAGATCTCTTGATACCGATCCAATACGAGCTGAATAGAGTGAATGTCCTTACCCTTCAGCAGTTCCATGGCGTCATCACAATCTTCATGAACCGGATTTCCCTCCAGCGCCAAAGGCATCGATGCCGGATCTAGCGCGTGTCTATGGTTCTGCTCAATAGAACGATATCCGCATGTACCGGGCATAAACGCCTTGCGACCACCGGAATAACCCGCGAAATAATGAGGCTCAACCGAACCAATAACTAATATCTTTTCCGCTTCAATGCACAATTTATTCAACATCACATCTGTACCGCGCGATGTAACACCAAACATTTCCATGCTCTCATCGTCACGTGCATCATGCGCTATAATGTTGTGCATGATATAATCCAGATACTTGCCGAAAATACTTTGTAGCTCTTCATAGGTCGGCGCCCTATGCGTACCGGTCGCTATAAGATACTTGGCGTCAGTAGGCAACTGATCATAAATACCATCCAACACTTCCTCAGTCGGCGTCGGACGTGACGCATCATTAACGATTATCAAATCAGGCGAGAACGGAAGACGTGGTATCGTGCATTCTCCCCTATCTACAGACTCTGGCTCGACAACAGCAATGATGTTGCTGTCGGGTATATCGACCTTGGATATGTCGGAGCCATATGGAATATTTATTTGCACAGAAATACTTTAGACAGGATTTACAGGATGGACAAGATTTTCTTATAGGCTATGGAATATTTCACAGATTGGGAAGTCCGGCAGGGTTTGTCGGACAGGTAATGAAGGATGGGAATAGTAGGCTCCGGAGAGTCTCGGACAGAATGAACAAAATAAACAGAATGTGATTACCGCCCTCCATTGCTTATTGTCTCCCCCAGCTCTTCATTCATGCTGCCGGTGCGATAGCCCTGGAGGTCGAGGGTTACGTATAAAAAGCCCTGCTCTTTCGCGAAATCAACGATTTTCTGGCGCAGTTCGCCATCAAGCAGCTTATCCACCTCATCCGCGCCGGTTTCGATGCGAACGACTGAACCATGATGCCTGGCACGATACACCTTGAACCCTGCATCCTGCAGGTATTCCTCAACAGCCTGGGTCTGCTCAAGTTTCTCTCTGGTAATCTTCTCGCCATACGGAAATCGCGATGCCAGACAGGCCATCGCCGGCTTGTCGGCAACATCCAAATTGTAGACCTCGCGTGCGACATCACGAATATCCTGCTTGGTCATGCCCGCCTCCAACAGCGGACTCAGAACCTCCAACTCCTTCGCTGCCTTGCGGCCCGGCCGATAATCACTCTCATCATCAGCATTACTACCATCAGCTACGTACTGCAAACCCAGCGCCTTCCCCACTTCCCCTATCTTCTCGAATAGCTCGAGCTTGCAATGGTAACATCTGTCCGGCGGATTATCGGAAAAGGAAGGTATGTCGAGCTCCTCGGATTCGATGACTGTGTGAGGTATCCCCTGCTCCTCAATCCACTTGATCGCCGAATCGCATTCCCGACGTGCATACGTCGATGACGTAGACGTAACAGCATGACACTTCTCACCCAATACATCATAAGCCACAGCTACCAACAGAGTGCTATCCACCCCGCCGGAAAAACCAATAGCGAGACCATTGGTCTCACGCAGAATCTTTTTAAGTTCTTCAAACTTGCTTTTTAATTCGTCATTCATCCCATCACCCTGCTAAATCATTCCATAGCCTACAAGTCCCCATCTGCGTTATCCCGGGCATCTAGCGACGGGGGGAGCGGGCGGGCAAAAAAGTTCCGGAGCCTATAAGCCCATCCTTTTTATCGGCGTGCACTTGTCTCGGCGTAGCTGAAAGCGAAGACGGATCAGCGGCTAATTCTCTTCTCATAACCTATTAATCATGCTCGCGGCGTAGCCTGCTCCAAATCCATTATCGATATTAACTACCGTTATACCGCTCGCACAACTGGTCAGCATCCCGAGCAAAGCCGACAGTCCCTCGAAACAGGCTCCATACCCAACACTCGTAGGTACAGCTATAACCGGAACATCCACCAACCCGCCGACAACACTCGGCAACGCCCCTTCCATTCCCGCAACTACCACTACCACACGCGCCGCCTTGATCACATCCAGGCTACCGTAAAGCCTATGTATCCCCGCGACCCCCGCATCAAACACTTTATCTATCCGGTTACCCAGAAACTCTGCCGTAACCACCGCCTCTTCCGCCACGGGCAGATCGCTCGTACCCGCACAGACAATCGCGATACTGGTCTCCGCCTGCTCTACTTCGTTTAATTTCACAACAATCGTCCGCGCAGTACTATTAAATTCCGCTTTATCCGACAACCCTTTAACCGCCTCAAACATCTCCGGCGTCGCTCTGGTACCCAAAATATTACTGCCCCTGCCGATCATGTGCTCAACGATATCGCGTATTTGATCAACTGTCTTGCCTGCACAATAAATCACTTCCGGGCAGCCCGTACGCAGCTCTCTGTGATTATCTATTCTACTGTGACCAAGATCCGTATAATCCAGATCCTTCAGCTGAGCCAGACCATCCTCAACGGAAACTTCGCCGTCATGAACAGCCTTAAGCAGTTTTTCTATTCCTTTACTATTCACGTATCAGATTCTCCACCAACGCATAAACATCACTCAAAGCAATATTATTCTCCTGCGCTATCTTCTTACAGTCATCGTGTTCAGGCTTGGACTTGATCTTCTTGCCCTTATAAAAAGCTGTCTTCACCCTTACATCGCCATACTCCGTAGTAACTGTTTCCGTCTTGCGATCCAAAACACTCTTTCTCACCGGATACTTTCTCAGACCTATAGTCGAAGTCTCCGTCAGAATAATATCCTCTATATTCTGTTCGTCTTCTGAATGACATAGAACGCTCAATGTAATTGCCGGGCGTGATTTCTTCATGATGATCGGCGTCATGAACACATCCTTTGCACCAGCCTCAAACAGCCTGTCAAACACATGGTCATAATACTCAGGACTCATGTCGTCTATATTGCATTCGACTATCATCTGTCCGGTATCCTCCTGCAACCCGCCTTCTGAAATTTTGGCAAGACATACCCGCAGAACGTTCGGCAGATCTTTCTCGTCTTTATGCCCTATCCCGTATCCGATCCCGGTTATCGTAAACTCAGATGTCTTCACAAACTCATCGACCACCGTTGCAAGGATCGCCGCGCCCGTAGGAGTCGTCGCCTCGTACTGTACCCTCCCTGATGTGACAGGCACGCCCTTCAGTAGCTCTACCGTCGCAGGTGCGGGTACCGGAAACTTGCCGTGTGCGCATTCAGCAAAACCGCCACCCAGCTCAATGGGAGAACTGTAGACTGCGTCCGGTTTGAAATAATCGATACATATCGCGGCGCCAACAATATCGACGATGGCGTCTATCGCGCCGACTTCATGAAAATGGATCTTTTCGATATCAACACCATGAACACCCGCCTCAGCTTCGGCGAGTTTCTGGAAAATTTTAACGGCGCAATCTTTGACTGTTGCGGATAAACCGCTTTTATCGATTATCAGTTCTATATCACTCAGCCCGCGATGGTGGTGGTGTTCTTCCGTCTGGACTTCAACACGCGTGCCAGCAATGTCCTGCCGCTTGTCTCCGGAGATTTTCAGCTTCCAGCCGTCCAGGTTGAGTTTGAACAGTTCGGTGGTGAGATAGTTCTCTGGAACACCCAGATCGATCATGGCCCCCAGATGCATATCCCCGCTAATCCCCGCAAAACAGTTGTAATACAGTATCTTCATGATTTATAATAGTGGATTATAGATACTTTGCAGAAAATGGCAATAGGGAAGAATTAACCGCAGATCCGTCTTCGCTTTCAGCTACGCCGAGACAAGTACACGCCGATAAAACGGATGGGGATTGATGGGCTATGTGCTTATGGGCTTAGGAAAGTTTTGCCCGCCCGATCTCCCGACCTAGATGCCCAAGATAACGCAGATAGGGAAATTCAGGGCTCGTACATCATCTTTCATAGTTGAAAATACCCCAAAAATAGGCTAGCTTCCGATCATGAGCTTTATTTCTGATGTTTTTGTACTTTTTTCCCAATGGATGCGGGATTCGCTACTGGCAATTTCCATGGCAATGGTAGCTACCATCCTGATAGTCTTCGGGAATGACATTAACAGCTGGCTTCGTACAAAGATCAAAAACCTGAACTTTTTCCTCCGTCTTACCATATTCATCTGCCTCTGCGCATTCGGATATGGCCTGCTGGCAATAATGGCCGCCAAAGTACTGGAAAAAATCCTTAGCACCATGAACAACAGCGCCCTCTCGCCCATAGTTATCATTATCTTCGTCCTCATCGGCATTATCGCGGAGCGGAAGAATCATATGTAACGGATTTGCTTCGCAAATCTGCGTTATCTAGCAAAACTCAGCGAAGACTTTACCCGGATCCGGCTTCCCCGCGAACACTGTAACCTGAAGCAAAACAACCAACATTACCGCTAAACTTAGATTTTTCATATATTGTCCTTGCATGGTTCAGACCATATTACATTCCGGGATTATAAACAACCTCTCCAATGAGGCTTATGCACTCCCGCAATCCCAAGCTTAAATTATTCGAATTGATAAAACCTCTTCAATAGTGATAAGTTTACTGCGATATGGAAACGCTGATATATATTGCAATTTTCGGACTGGCACTTGGTCTCGTCGTGGGTATGACATCCATAGGTAAAGGCCTTATCGGCACGCCTGGACTCATCCTTCTCGGGCTAAGCGGCACTACGGCCGTCGGCACAATCGGTGTTGCCGGCGTTTTCATGACGATATCCAGTGCGATCAAGCATTACAAAAACAAGAACGTCAACATG
Source organism: Lentisphaerota bacterium (assembly GCA_030590485.1). GTDB lineage: Bacteria > Verrucomicrobiota > Kiritimatiellia > UBA8416 > JAUUYL01 > JAUUYL01. Next base: position 22,000 of record JAUUYL010000008.1, read on the forward strand.
AAGACCGTATGGGCATTTTCGGTCACCGCCGTACCGTTCTCATTTCTGTTCGCAGTCTTCAAAGACAAGATCAACGTGATCATCCCCCTTACCCGCATAATCGCCGTAGTAATCATCATGGCAGTAATAACGCTCATCTATAAATTTTTCATTGCAAAAAAACACTACGATACTTACGACGACAGCAAGCACAGTTTTCTACTGATAGCTCTGATAGGTGCCGTCATGGGATTCTTTATCGGCGCAACAAGCATATCCGGATCTCTCATTGTAATTGCTTTCATGCTGATGCTGAAAATGCCTGAAAAACTTGCTATCGGAACAACCAATTTCGTTTCCATGTTCTCGCTTGCAGCAGCCTCTGTCGGGCATGTGACGGGCGGGCATGTGGATATCAAAGTTCTGGCAGTTTTCACCCCGGCGGTCATCATCGGATCCTATACCGGCGCGCATTTAACAGATATCATACCCAAGAAACCGCTTCAGATCATCATCATCTGCCTCCTGTTCATTGCAGGAATATGTGTCTTTTTCAACGGCAAATAAAGGCGGTCATTTCAGGATAAGCATGTCATCGGTCTGCGTCTCATTTGCAAACCTGATGCTTTGACCCTTGGCCATGGGGTTGGCGATTTTTATGATTAGCGTAATAAAGCACTCGTAATATATAGCATCAAATGATTATTATCAATGGCTATAGCGTGTAAACCCAGTATCAGGAAATGAATATGGCTAAGCAGGACATGTCAACCGTCAATGTTGAGGAAGGATTTCTTCCGAAGTTCACGAAGGAGTTTCTTGCTCATTACGGAGCTGATTCTATCTTTGTACGCACTCTTTCCGACTGTTATACCTATGCTTTAGTCAAAGTGCTGCAGGCAAACCAGATGAGCTATAATGTAGATTCCGTTGCTGCTTTCTCAAACAAGAAGGCCGTGGATCTCCTTTCCGGATGGATCAACTCGGTCGAGGGAGCAAAACAGCTCGCCCTGCAGGAGGCAATGGGCGTGAAGCCTATCGGAAGCCTCGAATCACTCGTGGACGAATCCCTCGTCAAGGGCCGGTTCCAAGAATGGTTGGTCTGGTTACAGGAAAAGAAATAATCATTTCCAGACGCCGCTTCTCGTACATTAATTGCGGCTCATATTGCTCCCCCTTGAAACATCCCCCTTTCTTGCCACGGCATAGCCTTCAGGGCGGTGCCGGGTCTTGACATCAATCACTGGCATGGATAACATCCCGGCATGAACTTAGCTTTCTTTGCATCTGGTGGCGGATCTAACATGCAGTCGATTATCGACGCATGCAAGTCTGGTGATATTGACGCCGCACCCTCCGTAGTAATTAGCAACAACAGCAAATGCGGAGCCATCGAACGTGCCGAAACCGAAGACATCGCGCATTATCACCTCAGCACCAAAACACATCCGGACCCGGCTGAACTTGACGCCGCAATGCTAGACGCGCTTAAACAGCATGATACAGATCTGATAATCCTCGCCGGCTATATGAAAAAAGTCAGCCCGGCAGTAGTGCATAAATACAGCGGACGGATACTCAACATCCATCCTGCCCTCCTGCCGAAGCATGGCGGAGAAGGTATGTACGGAATCAATGTCCACACCGCGGTCATTGCCGCAGGCGACAAGGAATCAGGCGCATCGGTTCATCTCGTCGACGAGGAATATGACCGCGGCGAAGTGCTCGGTCAGATAACGGTTCCTGTACTTGAAGACGATACTCCCGAAACTCTGGCGGCGCGCGTGCTCGAAAAGGAACATGTCATCTTCCCCGACACGATCAAACGTATCGCATCAGGCGAGATCAAATTGGCCTGATATATCGCGCATAGCTGCATCTTCTTGTAAATAATCGGCAGATATGCCCCGAAAACATCCAGATATGCGAGATTTTTACAAGTTTGCTCGCAATAATTATGCTTTAGTATATGAAGATTAACACAGGAGTACATGAAATGAAGAAGGCCCTAGGACTTATAGTTGCAATAGTATGTATGTGTAGCATGGTTAATGCAGCGCCTGAGAAATTGAAAGTCATGATTCTGGACGGCCAGAACAATCATAACTGGAAAGCTACGACACCGATAATGAAAGCTGCTCTGGAGAACTCAGGCCGCTTCACAGTAGATGTGCTGACAAGCCCGGACAAAAAAGCGCAAGCCGAGGACTGGGATAAGTTCAAACCGGCATGGAGCAAGTACGATGTTATCCTCAACAACTACAACGGAAAGAACTGGCCGCAAGATGTTCAAGCAAGTTTTGTCGACTACATGAAAAACGGTGGAGGCCTGGTAGTCATTCATGCCGCAGACAACTCGTTCGGAAAGTGGGTCGAGTACAACAAGATGATCGGCCTCGGCGGCTGGGGCGGCCGAAACGAAAAGTCAGGACCATACGTCTTCTGGAAAGACGGAAAGATAGAACGTGACATGTCACCCGGCAACGGCGGCAGCCACGGACCTCAATGGGAATATCCTGTTGATACCAGAGACAGCAATCATCCCATCATGAAAGGTATGCCTGCAAGCTGGAAGCATGCAAAAGACGAACTTTACGCCAACCTGCGCGGGCCCGCAGAAAATATGACCGTGCTTGCCACCTCTCCCAGCAAGAAAACAGGCAAACATGAGCCGGCATTGATGGCTATTAATTATGGAAAAGGACGTATCTTCCATTCAATTCTAGGGCATGGCGACAAGGCCATGAAATGCGCGGGATTTATCAGCACACTCGAGCGCGGAACCGAATGGGCAGCCACCGGCAAGGTGACTATTCCTATACCGAATAACTTCCCGGGTCCGGACGCTGTTGTCGTTGTTAATCCATTGGGTAAATAATGAAAAATGTTTATATTATTACCGCAGTAGTTTGTGGTCTGTGGTCTGCAGTCTGTCATGCGGGCGAATACAAGGTCACAGACAAGAATGAACGGCAGGAAGCACAGACGCAAATCGACGGTTACGATTCCACGCCCATGCAGCCTGCACCGGACGAGAAATGGCATATCCACGATCCCAAACGCCCGCAGCCACCTGTTGCCAAACCTAAATATGACGGGAAACCTGTCCCTGCCACCAAAGGTGCAATTATCATCTTCGACGGCAAGGAAACCGATGCGCTCGTCAACAAGACATGGAAGATCGAAAACGGTATTATGACCGTCGGGAATGGCAGCCAGAAAACCAAGCAGTCGTTCGCCGATATGAAACTTCATTTTGAATTCCTGATTCCGGTCGGCCTGAAAGGCTGGGGCCAGAAACAGGGCAACAGCGGTATCTTCCTGATGGGCAAATACGAAATCCAGATCTTGAACTGCTGGGGCAGTCGCACATATCCCGACGGCATGTCAGGCGCGCTCTACGGCCAGACCCCTCCCCTCGTCAACGCCTGCAAGAAGCCGGGCGAATGGCAATGTTACGATATCGATTTTAAGGCTCCGGTCTTTGATAAGGACAAGAAGATGGTTAAGCCGGCTGTCGTTACGGTTCGTCTGAACAATGTGCTTGTGCAGAAAGAAACCGCGTACTGCGGTGCATCAACCTGGAGAAAACTGCCCAAGTATGTATACCATCCGGACAAACAGCCGATCTCACTTCAATCACACAAAAACTCAATTCAATACCGCAACATCTGGGTCGTAGAAAAATAACATGAATAAACATGCAAGAAGATCCATGGTTACCACCGGCCGTCGGTGTTATCTGCGTTATAATACCTTTGGCTTCACAAGTCTGTGAGTAAGATTTTTCGGCATTAACAGAATAGTTCTGCAAAAAAGCGCATAATCCTGTTGCAAAAATAGTTAAAACGGCTAGTATTCCCCCCCAAATATAAGGAGATATAGTAATGAGTTTTACTCCAGAAGTAGAAGAGATGTGTTGTGTGGCCCAAGGGCCAAACAATGGACCTTCCCCCATTCCTGAAGAAGGTAAGTGGGTGCAGGCAAAAGAAGTTAAAGATATATCCGGGCTGACACATGGTGTTGGCTGGTGCGCTCCTCAGCAGGGCGCATGCAAGCTGACCCTTAACGTCAAAAACGGTATCATCGAAGAAGCGCTGATCGAGACTCTCGGCTGTACCGGAATGACCCATTCAGCCGCCATGGCCTCAGAGATTCTTCCCGGAAAAACTATCCTGGAAGCTCTGAACACTGATCTCGTTTGTGATGCCATTAATGTAGCAATGCGGGAACTTTTCCTCCAGATCGCTTACGGTAGAACGCAAACAGCTTTTTCCGAAGACGGTCTGCCTATCGGCGCCGGCCTCGAGGATTTGGGCAAAGGTCTACGATCCGTTACAGGTACCATGTACGGGACAAGCGCAAAAGGCCCTCGTTACATGGAAATCGCAGAAGGCTTTGTTAGAGAGCTTGCTCTGGATGCCGATGATGAGATTATTGGATACAAGTTTGTACAACTCGGGATCATGATGGACCTTATAGAAAAAGGTACTGATGCTAACGAAGCTCTGAAAACAGCAACTGGCACATACGGCCGTTTCGATGACGCTGTTAAAACCATTAACCCACGTCATCAATAAGGAGATTTTATCATGGCATTATTTGAAGGATATGAAAGAAGGATCAAGCAGATCAATTCCGCTCTTAAAGAGTACGGTATTGACTCTATCGAAGACGCAGAAGCCGTTTGCAAGGAAAAGGGCCTGGACGTATACAACGTAGTTAAGGATGTACAGGCTATAGCGTTCGAGAACGCAATGTGGGCCTACACAGTTGGTGCCGCAATGGCTATCAAGAAAGGCCAGACAAAGGCTTCTGATATCGCTGAGACATTGGGCGAAGGCCTTCAGGCGTTCTGTATACCCGGTTCTGTTGCTGATGACAGAAAAGTCGGCATCGGTCATGGCAACCTCGCATCAATGCTTCTGAAAGAAGAGACCAAGTGTTTCGCTTTCGTAGCAGGTCACGAATCATTCGCGGCTGCTGAAGGTGCTATCGGTCTTGCCAAGTCTGCTAACAAAGCGAGAACAGAACCACTGAGAGTTATCCTGAACGGTCTTGGAAAAGACGCTGCTCAGATTATCTCACGAATCAACGGTTTTACTCACGTACAGACCAAATTTGATTACGCGACAAGCGATCTCGAAATTGTATTCGAAAAAGCATATTCCGAAGGCGACAAAGCCAAGGTGAAATGTTACGGAGCAGATGATGTACGCGAGGGTGTTGCTATCCTGACGAAAGAAGGCGTAGACGTTTCCATCACGGGCAACTCTACTAACCCGACACGCTTCCAGCATCCTGTGGTCGGCACATACAAGAAAGAGTGTCAGCTCAATGGCAGACCATATTTCTCAGTAGCATCCGGTGGTGGTACAGGGCGTACGCTTCATCCCGACAACATGGGCGCCGGTCCGGCTTCATACGGCATGACCGACACCATGGGCAGAATGCATTCTGACGCGCAATTCGCCGGATCATCTTCAGTGCCAGCGCACGTTGAGATGATGGGCCTGATCGGCATGGGCAACAACCCAATGGTTGGCGCATCCGTAGCAGTAGCTGTAGCCGTCGAAGAAGCGATGAACTAAGAGTTCCCCGCAAAAACGAACAACTCAAGGAGCAGATCGAAAGATCTGCTCTTTTTTTGGCGGTTTCCAACGCGCCCGCTGCTGCGCCAGGGATGGACGCAGATATTTTGACAGAATGAACAGAATATAAATCAGATCCTTGCGACTTGCGGGAGCTTATCGAAGTGGGAGTCACGTGAGTAGAGAAGAAGATCGTGCTGAATAGCCAATGCTGCAATCCATATATCGTTTGTCGGAATCGGTGTACCCTGCAGGCGAAGCTGAGCAAATATCTGTGCGTAATGATGCGTTGTGTTTTCTTCGGGATACAAAATATCTGCGCGCTCTGAATTCAGGAACATGGTAAGATACTTTTCGTTCTGTCGACTTTGTTTGCCACATAGAAATCCTGATCTCAATTCAGCCGCTACGACAAAAGGAACGTACAGCCGTGCAGAATTCTGTATGACTTCGACAGCTTCCCTGTTCCCTTCCGCAAAATCGCAGTACCGGTTTGTATCAAGGAGAACCCTCATTTCCACATCTCCTCGTCGATCTTATCAAACTCCTTCAACGCCTTATCGCACTCTGGATCGCTGACCCATTTACCCGCAAGGTAATCCAGATCATGAAATGTCGGTGGTGTATCAGTGAGCCCTGCCCCGTTTCGGAGAGTATCGACAAGATAAGTGTTCAGACTGCATCCCTCACGAACGGCCTTATCACGAAGGGCTTTGTCCACCTCTTCAGGGACAGACCTTACGGTATATTGTACTTTCTTCTTCAATATGCCTGCATCTTACCAATGCAGTGCATGCATGTCAAGCATCTGCTGTATATCTAACAGGGGAAAAGAATTCCTGTGTTTTTTCATTGATATCTTATGCATAATGCATAAGATTACACATAAATCATGCTTACTCCTAATCAAACAGCTATATTGGCAATTTTTGCCCGCAGTAAGGATCAGGAATTTTCGATGTCCGACCTCGGCAGGGCTATCGGCAAACCGCCGGGCGTGTTCCAGCGCGGATTGAACTCTCTCGAGAACCAGGGCTTCATCACCAGCCGGCGGCAATCCAACCGCAGGCTTCTTCAGCTGAATACTGATCATCCCCTGTCTCAGGAGATAACCAGGATCGCTGTCGGTGCACCATCGCCCCTGCCCGCGGAAATATACATGAACTTCCCGCCGGCTGCTTCCATAAATATTTCAGAACCGCATGAGACATACGAAGCTTCAGCGCTGAAGATCCTGATCATCGCCGGGCCTAACGGCGCGGGTAAAACAACCTTCGCCCGCTCCTTTCTGCGCAAGGAATCAGAGAAGATGGATTTTATTAATGCCGACTATATTGCTCATGGACTATCACCCTTCTCACCCGAAGCCGCAGCAATGAAAGCGGGTAAACTTATGCTGAAAGAATTGAAGGATCATGCGGAGCGAAGTAAAAGCTTTGCACTCGAGACAACGCTGAGCGGGCAGCGTTACAAGACAATGATCCCGAAATGGAAGAGCCTTGGCTACCGCATCAAACTGATCTTCCTCTCCCTGCCGTCAGTCGACATAGCCATAAACCGTGTGGCACTCCGAGTTTCTCAGGGCGGTCACAACATTCCAGAAGATACAATCAGACGCCGTTACAATGCAGGTATCGAGAACTTTGAAAATGTGTACAAACCAATAGTTGATGCCTGGACTTTATATGAGTGTTCAGGCGGCAACCCGGTTCTGATAGACAGGGGGGAGTGATGCAAAAGAAATGCGGCTGGACAGATCAGGAATTGAAAGATATCGATGACGCGATGCATGAAGCCGCCCAGGAAGCACGCCGCATCGCTATAGCAACCAATACCCCTATTGTTCTTTGGGAAGATGGTAATGTCGTTGAGAAATGGCCCGGCGATAAGGGCTGGTAAAGGCAGCTTAAATGCTGCAGTAGAGTCCATGCATTAAAAGATTTTGACAAAATATAAAATATAAAGTCGCCCTTATTCTGTTCATTTTGTACATTCTGTCTAAATAAATCGAACAGGCATCATCATATGAAAAGACGTAAGTTCAGCGACCCTAATAACAAGGCAAAGTTTGATACTGATTATAAAACCGCTTCTCTCGGGCTGCTCGAATTCCTGAACGGACTCGAGAGCAAGCCGAAGATCTATCTCTGCTACCCGGTGCCCGTATTTAAATCCATGACAGAGGATATCATCCCAGCCCTCACAGCAATCGCCAAGGAAAAGGATCTGCCAATCATCGGCCTCTAATCGAGAGCCAGACCCGGAAAATATGAAAACCATTACCAAAATAGATACCGCCCTCACTCCTGACGGCTGCGAAATGCAGCTTTTTCAGCACGACCGAAATTTCATAATCAGGGTCAAGGGCGAGGACTTGATGAGCAGTCGTACGCACGAATCCGAGCTGGAACTGGCAAGACTTGGCTGTTTCGCGCTGACGGAGAGGTTTTCACCCACCGTACTCATTGGCGGACTCGGGCTTGGCTATACCTTGCGTCAATCTCTGGATATGCTCCATAAAGGTGCTAAAGTTGTGGTCTCCGAGCTTTTGGATTCGGTTATCAAATGGAACCGCAAATATCTGGGGGAGCTTAATAAACACCCATTGCAAGACAAGCGCGTTGATCTGCAGTCGGGTGATGTCGTTGATTTAATCGCGAATTCTGAAGACAGATTTGATGCTATCCTTCTGGATATCGACAATGGACCTGATGCGCTGAGCAACAGCGGAAACTCACGGCTTTATGGACGGGAAGGTATCATGGCCTGCCGTCGCGCCCTGAAAAAGAATGGCTGCATCGCGGTCTGGTCGACAGGAGAGCGCAAAAGCTTTGAACGACTGCTGCTTAGCTGTAAGTTCAATGTACGCCGTTATCAGGCTGCATTACATAAAGGGAGCAAACAGCGGGCAATTACCATATGGATTGCTTCGGAAAACAAGAAGAAATTCCCCCCAAACCCTGTCGAGAGTAGAAACATTGGGCATTAAGAGCCCATGCAAGAACAACTTCACATTTTGGCCGCGCTTCCTGCTAAGACTTACTTGATTTCATAAACCAAGAGGTCACATTTGATATCACCGTTAGGGATTTTTACTTTGAACTTAGGTTTTTTCGACATTGTACGTTCGTAGTCAGGACTTCCACCTAGAATTGCAAGACGCGTACCGTGGAGACGGCTGAACGCAGCCATGATGCCTCGGCAGGTATCGGCATCGGTCTCCAGCCGGGTTCCGTATGGTGGATTGGTCACAATAAATGTACGTTGACCGCTCGATTGTAAATCGGCTACTGCCCGTTGTTTGAACGCAAGTTTTACACCTGCGGCTCTCGCGTTACGTTTGGCAATCTCCAGGATTTCGCCATCTATATCACTTGCGGTGATTTTCGGGGTCTGGCCTGACACTTCCCCACGCAGTTTTCCACGCAGTTCCCGCATCGCTTGTTCATCTTCACTGTCAAAATTTGCCCAGCGCTCGAAACCGAACCTGTCTCTCGCAAGGCCAGGCGCGATGTTTGCAGCCCATTGTGCAGCTTCAATGGCAATGGTGCCTGAACCGCACATGGGATCCAAAAGAGGTGTTTCCCTGTCCCATTCCGCGATACGTAACATCGCGGCCGCTAAATTCTCTTTCAGGGGCGCTTCACCCGTCTGCGAACGATATCCCCTTTTATGCAGAGCAGAGCCCGACATATCGAGATAAACCGCAGCCTTGTTATTGGCTACATACAGAAATATCTTAACATCCGCGTCTTCCTTGTCGACGGACGGGCGTTCCCCGTTCTCATCCCGAATCTGATCGACTATAGCGTCCTTAACCTTCAGTGCCGCAAACCCGCTATGATTGATCGCGCTCCCTATACAGACTGCCGAGACGGATATTGTAGTTTCGTGAGTAATATAGGGTGTCCAGTCCACTTGCTGAACTCCCTTATAAAGAGCGTCCTGGTTTGGTGCTGGAAAGCGAAGCATAAGGGCCTGTATTCTTGCTGCTATCCTACTTTGGAGACATGCACGCCAGCCGTCTTCCCATGTTCCGCGAAACGGGACTCCACCTCTGTTCAATCGCACACTGGAAAAGCCCAATTCACGCAATTCATCACATAACACGCGTTCTGTACCCGAAATCGCGGCGGCATAGAGTTCAAGGGGTGAGGAAATATTTTTTTTATCAGGCATTATCTTTGGCCCTCATTTTTTTAACACTCTGAAGAATAGTTCCACCCTTGCCCCTGTGTGCACGGCGTTTCAAAATATCCTCAAGCGCATCCCAATCTTTCTTGGTCGGCTTACTATCGTAATCCCAGCTCTCTTCGTCCTTGCGCTTGAACTGCCATTTGATAGTACCATGATGCAGTTCCACGCGAACTTCTCTCTTTACTCCATCCTCGCATTTATGCGTCCACGATGTCTTCCTCTTCAAAGTTGTTCCCCTTCTGCAATTCGTTTTACATATATATCTTTTACCGCCGCGCTGGTTTCAAACGTAAAGAATCCAAACGGCGCAAATATCTCAAGTCCAAAATATGGTGTAATGATCTTTTCTGCGAGTTCCAAATCTATCAGCTGTTCTCCCTCCACCCAAGCTTCAATTTTTTCGGATGTGACCCGCAACTTTACATCGTACCATTCGTTCTCCATAAAAGACTTCATAACTGCGGTCTCATTGTCTGCCGCGATCATGAAGTTCACACATGAAAGACCGACCACCGAATTACCCCATCCGCCAAGTATCATAGTGCAATAATTTGTTCCTACAGGAAAAAGCAACCCACAGAAGATATCATTACCATCGGTTCTCTTTGCCTTCAGTTCGACTTCATAATTAGAGCGAAGAAATTCACCTTCCCACATGACTGCAGAATAAGGCAAACCTATCGCGAGCTGTACGGCACCATTTTTTACTTCTACAGCCCCACCGGTCTCATATTTTGTTTTTATGAAAGGTTTCCAGCCTTTAAGTGATTTTCCATCAAACACCTCTTCCCATTGATTCGGGGATATATTTGACAGGTCGCGGGAGTATGGCAATACCGCACAGCCAGTGAGTAGGCATAAGAGTGTTATGTATATGTAGAACTTAAGATTCATGCTGACCTTTCTTTGCTTGGCAGGTGACCGGTATGGTTTGATGTCTTCAGAACTGCCAGCCCAGAGGACAGCCAGTACGCCATAAGAGAGACAGATGCATTATCGATTGCCAGCAATGTGGATTCATGTGGTTTCTTACCACCCAGCAATCCTATAAGACTCAATATAATATTCCCATGCGCGACAACGAGCACCTTATCGCCGTCCTCATGGTTATGACGCAGTCGATTGATAAAGCGCATCATGACATCGCATTCTTCTTCAACCTGGCTCCTGCGTTTATCGTCTAATGTCTCGGGGCTCGACATAAAATGGTCTTTGCATACTTCAATCAGTTCTATTGTCTCTGTGCGGGAAGTCTCAGGATGCTGCTTGATGATAGCTCTTGCCGTCTCGCTGGCTCTTTGCGCGATACTGAAATAAATATGATCAAACTTCTCACCGGCAAGATACTTGGCGACGATAAATGCCTGCTTCTTGCCCAGCCCGGTCAATGGCGGGTCTTCGACTCCACTATCGCTCTGCCCTTCGCATTGTCCGTGACGCACAAAGTATATTAGAAGAGGATGCCCTTTTACCTTTTCATTAAATAGTTTCACAGAAATCGACCTCCCCTGTTCTCGCTCAGCTTTCCGGAGTCAATGGTATGGACACCGTTGACAAATACATGTTCAATACCTTCTGAAAGCCTATGAGGATCGCCATAATTGGACTTATCGCTAAATGTTTTCTCGTCAAACACTATAATATCCGCTTTCATTCCTTTTTCAATAGCTCCCCTGTCCGAAATCCTGAATTGTTTTGCGGGCAATGTCGTCATTTTACGAATAGCCTCTTCCAGCGGCATCATTTCCTTATCCAGCACCATCCTGATAAACCTGGGGAAACTGCCGTATGCTCTTGGGTGTGGGTAGTCTTGGCTCAGCGGGCCTGCGATGGAACGCAGGGAGGCATCGCTACCGAGCATTACATATGGTTCCTTGAGAATTGTCTCCATGTTATCCTGACTCATGCCGGCGAAGAATGCGCCGGTTTGCAATTCATCAGTCTCAATAATATGCAATATGGCATCAACAATATCCAACCCGAGACTTTCTGCTGCCTCGACAAGCGCTGTTCCCTGAAAGCGTTTATTGTCCGGGTGCGTAGTGGAGCCAATGGTAATATACCCCCATTCGTCTGCGCTGCGTTCAGCGGTGAGCTCTTCGTAAATGCGTTTTCGTTCAGACTTGTCACGCAGGCGTTCCATGATTGCGCCTTGACCACCTTCCGCCGCCCAGGCGGGAAGAATCACATCGAGTTCAGTCGCGCCTGCCAGATAAGGATATCTGTCAGCGCAGACTTCTATACCCTCTTCTCTAGCACTGCTAATAAGATCAAGTGCCTCATCTATAAGACCCCAGTTATTCTTGCCGGATGTCTTAAGATGTGAAATCTCGACTCTGGTTCCTGCCTCCCTGCCGATTGAGATAGCTTCCTTTATCGCTTCCAGAAGCTGACCACTTTCGCTTCGCATATGGCTCGTATAGATTCCATCCTTTTCGGCGGCCGTTTTTGCCAGCTCCACAAGTTCCTCACGCGGGGCGTACATACCTGGCGCATAGATCAGCCCGGAACTCAGTCCGTGCGAGCCTTCATCCATGCTTTTGCGAAGAAGATCCTTCATTGTCTTGAGTTCGTCTGGCGTCAGCATTCTGTTCTCGTAACCAGCGACACCAACGCGCAGAGTATTGTGCCCTGTCAGTAGAACTACGTTCGGGGCGGGACTTTGTGCTTCGAGTAAAGAACGATACTCGGCGACGCTGCTCCATTGGCCGGGATATTCTTTATCCCGCCAGTCGGAGGGCATGTGATAATCGCCCACAAGTGGAGCTGCGGAAGCACCACAATTGCCCACGACTTCGGTTGTAATACCCTGGAATATCTTACTGGGTGAAGATGGTTCAATAAGCAGATACGCGTCCGAATGAGAATGCGCATCTATGAAACCGGGGCAAACAATTTTGCGTGAAACGTGCCCGCCGCGGGCGGGTCCGCAGGCGGCGGAAAACGTGAAACGTGAAGGGACTTTGGATAAATTACCTATTTCGGTGATGGTATCGCCTGTGATTCCAATGTCTTTGACTTCCGGTAAGGCGCCGGTACCGTCAAAAACAGTCCCACCGGTTATTATAAAGTCTAACATCTCCTAATCATCATCCTCAAAGTCATCGTCACCCGTCTCTGCAAGAACTTTATCAGCGTGTTTTCTCAGCTCCGCCGGATCCGATAAGTCTGGTGCTTCAAGCGCAGCTTTTGACCCCTTGCCTTCCGGGACTTTCCCGCCCAGCATGATAACTACTTCTTCCTGGACTTCTTCCAGTTCATCCAGCCGCAGTGATGGATCCGGAACAACAAATGTCTCTCCTGTCTGTCGGTGTTCATAGACCCGGATCTTTCCGCCGTCTCTACCAATTTGAACATCCCGTTCTATCAATATCCTTTTGCGTTCAAGCATGATGGTTAAGATATAGCGAACATTAATCTTATCGGGATCATCATCTTCCATCAGCTTGCGCAGAAGTGACTCGGCCGTTTCCTTCTGAAGTGCTTCATCTTCGGGTGGTGGCGGCATTCTAAAAACACCTTTCCACATACTGTATGCCTGGCTATTTTCTTTATGCTCGGTCCAGCAATCACCACAAAAGTCGGTACGGGCGTAGCCTTCTTCGCCAAATGCCAATGCGGCGTAATATTCCTGCTTATCCAGAAACGGTTTCTCGCAAGCTGTACAGGCTTCACTTCTTGATTTTATGTCCCATTCTTGTGCCATTGCTTGGTTCCCTGTTCCGAGGTTTAGTGGCTCGTGAGCTATTCCTTTTTTTGGTTCCCCGTTCCCGGTTCACGGTTAGCGGAACCAACCCTTGAACCTCTGAACATTGAACCCTTATTCAACCTTCTTTCCTACCATATCGTAGTCGAGTTGCTTAATATACCTGACTTTTATGAATTTGCCAATGTCTTCCTCGCTGGTGCCTCTAATGAATATTTCGCCGTCTATCTCGGGAGCAAGGCGTTCGGACCGGCCTATAAATATGCCATCATCTTCGGGGTGGAATTGCTCTACGAGAACGTTTGCTTCCGTATTGATCAATTCTTGGGATTTCTCATCAACGATATCCCTCTGTGCTATCATAAGTTCATGTCGTCGCTCTTCGGCAATTTCACGTTCCGGAACATTCTTCATATCAAATGCGGGTGTATTATCTTCCGGCGAATAGACAAACACGCCCAGATGGTCAAAGCGCATTGCCTTGACAAAATCCAGGAGATGACCGAAATGCTCTTCTTCCTCGCCGGGAAATCCTACCAGACAGGTGGTGCGCAAGGCGACGCCGGGCAATGTGTTGCGAATACGTGTTATCATGTCTTCCAGTTGATCGGCAGTTTCCGCGCGCCTCATCCCTTTCAGGATATCTGGATGACTGTGCTGAATAGGAATATCGAGATAACGGCAGATAACAGAATTTTCTGCCATTACAGCAAGCAGATCATTGGTGACTCCTGTTGGATAGCCATATAGCAATCGTACCCAATGATCTCCGCCCAGAGAGCTGAGCTCCTTAAGCAATGTTGGCAGCCCAACGCCATTATCTATGTCTTTACCGTATGCCATGATATCCTGAGCGATAACATCCAGTTCCTTGATACCGTTCTCCAGCAGGCGTGATGCTTCAGAAAGAATATTATCTAGTGATCTCGAACGTCGCGAACCACGGATTGATGGTATGGCGCAGAATGAACATTTATGGTTACAGCCTTCCGCTATCTTGAGATAAGCATATGGTCCGCCTGTAAGAACAAGTTCGGGAAACTCAGGTTCATAAAGTTTCACGGCTTCATCTGAAACCTCGACAAGACCTTTGTTGTCCCCAGTGATGATCTGCTCGGCTATTTCGCCTATCTTTTCCAATTCATCAAGACCGATAAACGCATCAACATCCGGAAACAATTCCTGCATATTGTTCTTATAACGCTGTGACATACAGCCGGCGACCAAGATAGCTTTGCACGAACCTTCTTTCTTAAGATCACAAATGGACAGTATGGTTTCTCTGGATTCTTCTCGTGCGGCTTCGATGAACGCGCATGTGTTGACTACTACTATATCTGCTTCGCCCGGATCCGGCACAAATGCCATACCGTATTTGAGGAGGCTACCTGCCATCACTTGTGAATCGACGAGATTTTTGGCGCAACCTAAACTTATTAATCCAACAGATAGATTTGTAGTCACTATTTCCAACCCCCAGTCGGTTCTATTACTTATAGTACGGTTCAGGCGGGTTGATGACCACGTTAAGTTCCAGAGGCTGTGCGATGGGTGGCGGGAGGTCTGCCGCAGCAGGATCGACGTTTGCTTTTCGGACAAGGCTGGACAGGCCGGAAATCAAAAGAACAACCATGACTATGATGGCTATCATGACGGGCATAGACGTCAGAGACAACTCAAACGTCTTGAAATCCGGTAATTTACTGGTCATTTTCTTGCAGGCGATCCTCAGATCCAGCAACTGTTCGCCTGAAAACTTCTGGAATCTACGTAAATACTCCATCCCTACTTCGTTAATCGCATCCAATTTCTCGCCCAATGATTCCGCCAGAGATGGGCCGGTATCTTCAGCCTCCTCTTCAACCTTTTCTTCCGGCTGAACTGACTGCTGGGGCTTTTCTGAAATCACTGATTCGGTCGGCTGAGCAGGTTTAGTTGGTTCAAAATTATGTGATGCAGAAGAGACTTTGGCATCTCTGGAAAAACTGAACAAATCATCTTCCTCTGATGTGACCGCTGATAAGTCGTCTTTCGGAGATGAAATAGTTTCTGCGGTTGCTGGTTCAATTGTTGGTATCGGTTCCGGCTCAGCCGCAGGTTCGAAGACTTGAACAGGTTCTTCTTTGCGGATCGGTCTTGGCGTGAAAGTCTTTTTTGCTTCTATGGGTGCAGCTTCTTCCTGCTCACCTTCTTCACGGGCGGATTTCTTAAAGAAGGACATAACACGCGAGACAATATCATTGCCATCGCCTTCCTTTTCGTCTTCATCCATGATGTCGTGCTGTGGCTCTTCCGGCTTCTTGTCGGGCCGTATGCCACCATTTTCAGGAGCAACGAAGCGTGTAAGATATTCCTCGATAAGAGGTGCTGAGTCGATGCCGACCTGTTCTGAGAAGAGTCGGATAAATCCTTTTCCGTAAATCGTTGCGGCAACCTTGCTGAAGTCTTCGTTCTCAAGGTCTTCTACCATCTGAGTTTTCATCCGGGTCACGGCAGCAATTTCGGATGTTGTCAGACCCCTGTCCAGACGTGCCTGTTTAAGTTTCTTACCTAATGCCATAATATGAAGAATGGTTAATGGTTAATGGTTAATGGTTGAGTGACAATTTTCTTCATCAATTAAATTACACCTATTCGTTATTTCTCGTCGTTTTCCTCGATTACGATTGCATCTTCAACCTCTTCATCGGAAACATAGTTGATTTCTTCGTTAAAGTCATCTTCTTCCGCTTGGGTCTCTTCTTCCTCAACCATCGTTTCCTCTGGTTCCGGCTGAGGGGCTGGTTCAGTAAATGCCTCGTCGTCTGTATCATTCTGTGGTATTTCCCCATCTAAATCAACAAGTATCTCCCGAGGATCTGAGCCACGCGGTGGGCCAATAACTCCTCGTTCTTCGAGAATATCAATCATGCGGGCAGCCCTGGTATAGCCGATTCGCAGGCGTCTTTGCAGTGAGGATGTTGAAGCGCGGCGGGTTTCCCTTATAATCTCGATAGCCTGAACAAGAAGCTCATCATCTTCGCCTGAATCCATGCCAAAAACGGTCTTTTTCTCCAGTTTCTTCTTAATCTCAACGTCAAAACTTGGACCAGCCTGAGCTTTTACAAAGTCCACGACCTTCTTCATTTCGGAGTCTGAGGTCCATGCACCCTGAGAGCGAATCATTTTATTGGCACCTGGCAACAGGAAGAGCATATCTCCATTGCCCAGGAGTTTTTCTGCACCTGATGCATCCAGAATCGTCCGGCTGTCGGTCTTCTGCGCAACCTGGAACGCTATTCTGGCAGGGAAGTTGGCCTTGATGGTGCCTGTAATAACATTAACTGAGGGTCTTTGAGTAGAAAGAATCATGTGGATACCTACGGCCCTTGAGAGCTGCGCAAGTCTTGCCACACAGTTTTCTATTTCCGCCTGATCCACGAGCATCAAGTCGGCAAGTTCATCAATCACAATCACTATATATGGTATTTTTGCGGGAGGGGCTTTCTTCTTCTCGTCGCCTTCGCCATCACTGAAGAGATCTTCCTGTGTTGCGACTTCACGAGTATTGTAGCTCTCGATATTCCGCACTCCGACCTTGGCGAATAGTTTATATCTTTTCTCCATTTCGTTAATCGCCCACCGCAAACCTAGACTTACTTTCTTGGGATCGGTTATGACAGGAACAACAAGATGCGGCAGATCATTATACATGGCAAATTCTACAATCTTGGGATCCACCAGGATTAACCTCAATTCGTCAGGTGACTTGGCCATCAAGAGTCCTGTTAACAGAGTGTTCATACAAACCGTCTTGCCTGCTCCGGTGGCGCCGGCCACCAGCAGATGAGGCATCTTTGCCAAATCGGCAATAATAACATTCCCGCCAACATCCTGACCAAGTGCCAGGGGTACATGCGCCTCGCCTGACTGCCATTCTGCACTCTCAATCACATGGCGAATATTCACCGTGTTAGCACTCAGATTCGGAACCTCTACTCCCACAACGCCTTTCCCTGGAACTGGTGCCTGAACACGAACATTGTGCGATTTAAGTGATAACGCGAGATTATTGGCGAGGCCAGCTATCTTTTCAACGCGAACACCTGCCGCCGGCAGAAGTTCATAGCGCGTCACAACCGGTCCTTTTTCAACATTAGTGACTTCGGCTTCAATGCCGAAATCTGCCAATGTCTCGATCATAATTCTCGTTGTTGTCTCGACATCCACATTGATAGTCTGTGGAGGAATCTGATCAAGCAAATCTAAATGCGGCAGTTTATAATTTAATGGTGCACCGGACCCTGTAACAGGCGTTTCCTTGCGTACAGGTTTCTTCATAACCTCTTTGAGCGATTTTTTCTTCGCAACTGGTGCCGGCTTGGGCTCAGGTTTTCGGGCTTCGCGTTCTTCTTTCTTTGCCCGTTGGGCTTCCTGGCGTTCCTGTTTCTGAAGCTTTTTCTCAAGACGTTTGCGTTGTTTTTCGATCTCGCGTTCCCGCCGCTCTATAAGCTTACGTTTATCCTGTCCGTCGGCATGCCGATCCTGCATCAGCCTGACTATGGAACCGAAAAATCCGGTAACCAGCCAGAAACCACTGACTATATTCTCTGTCCCTACCAACATCAGGACCGCCGCGCAAAATGTGGCCCATACCAGAATGCCTGCGCCGATAGAACTTAGCCATTTAACAAAAACACAGCTCATAATCATCCAGCCGAGAACGCCTCCTGGCGGATGCGGCAGGTTCAGTTGTGCAGAAACGTTTGTCCACATGTCCGGCTTCAGCTCGACGCTCAAAACAAGCATCATGACTGCAAGCGTTCCCCACATGACTCTTGGCCAGACTTGCTCCTCTTCGTTAAACACCAGAATTGTACCCATAATAAGGCACCACAATGGAGTCAGATAAGCCCCCACCCCAAATGCGACCAACAGGCATAATGATAACCAAGCACCAATCAAACCAATAGAATTGGAGATAGGATCATTTGGCGGATATTGCAGAGCGCTGATATCGTGCCAATCATAGGATAATAAGCCCAGTAAACTAAAAAGAAATAGAGCATAGAATAAGATGCCCCAGATTTTTCTCAGCCCTTGCTCAGTTCGTTTCTTCTTCTTTGCCATCTATTGCTTCCCATTTCTTCAAGACCACCTTTACACGATCAGGATCGACCGTAACCGTAACATCCGATATAGCAGGCGGCAGATGAACATTCAGCGGTAATTCATGCTCTTTGCCGCCCTCGAGGCCCGTACAATCAATAAATACTTTTATAGTCTCACTGATGATGCTTTTTACCAGATCAGGTCTGCCATGCAGCGACAAATTAACTGTTGCCGGCTTGATTTGCGCACTCATAGTTTTTTCACGATCCATAATGGCGAAAACCGTAAAATTTGTCCATTCTCTGCTGATAGATTCCGTAACAATATTGACCGTTACCATGATTTCTGCTGGCTCGATCTTGGAGACCCAGGTCGCGCTGGGTGATATCGCATCAAGGGTCCGCGTGAATGATTTAACCCGCTCATCAACATCGATAGGTTCCGTCTCGATCACAACATTTTCCTCGATCATTCTCTGCAATTGCTGACGCGGTCCGCGAACAGTGACCACCTTGGGTTCATAATCAATTTCCACTTTGCCCTTCAACGGCGTACCTATTGCAGTCGGCTTGGCGACGGAAAACTGCTGTTCGTCTTCCATGTCAAAAGTAAGATCAACAACGCTTGGTATAATGGCTACGGGTCGCACACCTGCAACTCCGCTTATGTCGCTCTTGCGAATAGGAACTTTCTCTGAACCAGCAGAAGATATAACCGTTGGCTTAACGTCAACCTGAAGATGGTTAGGATCTATGCGGCGCAAATCATCAAACGAACCCCTGAAAGTTATTTCAACCGATGTTGGATCCTGATCAAGAACAGCTATGCCCTCTTTTACTGTTACTACAACTGGTACTTCAAAGGTCAGCTCTTCGTTTGTAGCTCCATGAATCGCGAAGAACGTTAACATTGCCAAAACAAAAGCGGTGAGCTTAAGCCCCCAGTTATTGAGAAACAAATCTCTTATCACTTCTTTGCTATTGACCATCTGCCTTCTCCTGTTCCGCTAAATTCTCTGATTTGGCAATGCCTTCGGGCGTAAGATCCAACTGCTCCTGCGCACGTCTCCAAGCGCTGCCCCTCTTGCCTTTGAGCAACAGGGCCGACAGGAAGCGTTTCAGGCGTTCGCTATCCAACCCTCTGCTGAGTCTACCCCTATAACTGACCGACAGGGTTCCTGTCTCTTCCGAAATTATTACCACGACCGCATCTGTTTCCTCGCTCAAGCCTATCGCCGCCCTGTGCCGCATTCCCAGCGTCTTATGAATGTCTGCCCTGTGCGACAATGGAAACACACAACTCGCGGCCATGATCCGGCTCCCACTGATTATTACACCACCATCATGCAATGGCGTATGTGGAAAAAATATGCATGAAAGGAGTTCAGGGACAACCCTGGCATTAAGCGGCACACCTGTTTCTTGAACTGTTCGAGTTCCAATTTCACGTTCAATTGCTATCAAACCACCTATCTTGTGTTCCGCAAGAAACTCTGCGGACTGAACAATATTATCTATCACATCTCGACGTTCTTTCGGTACCACTAGAACCGGCTGCTTGCCAAGCTCCGCAAGTGCACGCCTGATCTCAGGCTGAAAGATAATCAGTAACGCTATACCCAGAAACACCGAAAAGCGTCTCAAAAGCCAGTTAAGTTCATCGAGATGAAAGACACTTGTCAGCCCCAGCAGGATCACCAGTAAAAGAACAAACCCGACGAGAACCTGTGCACCACGTGTTCCACGGAAGAAAAGGAAGATATAGTAAAACACACACCAGAGCGCGAGAACCTGAACAAGGCCCCCCCAGCCAAATGACATCATTTCACCTTGTATGTTATTCCACATAATTATGGACGGTGGACAGTGGACTATGGACAGTGGACTTTATATACCACCGCCTATTGCCTATCGTCGATTGCCTTTAATACCTTAATTGTCTCTACTGATTCCTTTACATCATGCACTCGCATGATATGAACACCCTTCATAACGCAAAATGAGAGGCCTGCCAGGCTACCGGCAAGTCTTTCGTCAATAGGGCTTTCGGTTATCTTACCCAGAAAACTCTTGCGCGACAAGCCCGCAATGACTGGCATGCCATGATTTATCAGCGAATCCAGACCAGCCAGAAGCTCCAGATTATGCTCCAGCGTCTTGCCAAACCCTATACCTGGATCAATGGCGATCGATTCCCGATCAATACCCTGGCTAACCAGATCCTCCACACGAGCCATCAGGTATGCCGCAACATCCTCAACAACATTCCCGTAAACCGGCTCGTCCTGCATAGTTCCGGGATCTCCAAGCATATGCATCAGGACCACACCGGCACCAGTATCGGCTGCCACCTGCATCATGGCATCATCATGCATGAAGGCCGATACGTCATTGATGATATCTGCGCCAGCATCCATAGCGCCTTTGGCTACGGCTGATTTGGTCGTATCAACCGAAATAACAGCTGCTGTCTTACTGCGAAGTGAAGTTATTACTGGAATCACCCTGGATATTTCTTCCTCTACGCTAATCTCTGAGGCGCCAGGCCGGGTCGACTCCCCGCCCACATCAATGATATCGGCACCTTCCTCCTGCATTTGCAGACCGCGCTCTACTGCGGCAATCCTGTCCAGATGCAGTCCTCCATCGGAAAAAGAATCAGGTGTAACATTAAGGATTCCCATGACCAGGGGGCGTTCGCTGATCTCAAGAATCTTCCTTCGGAGTTTCCATCTCATCAGCGTCAGTCTCAAGGGTTTCAGTGTCAGGAATTCTAACAACCACTTTCTCAGGCTCTTCTTTATTCTTCCCGTCGAGCTCGTCACGCTCTTCCTGTGATAAAACACGGTTATGCTCGACGATTTCCTCCACATCCCGGCCATCAATAGTTTCCAGATCGAGGAGCCTGTTAGCAATCATGTCGAGTTTGGCACGCTGCTTTATCACCATCTCAGTTGCATAGGCATGAGCCTCGCGTAAGAAACGTGTGATTTCAGCGTCTATCTTCCCTGCGGTCTCATTGCTTATGCTCTGAGACCTCTGAACGTCGCGTCCAAGGAACATCATTTCCTTATTATCACCAAAAGCCTGTGGTCCAAGTTCTTCACTCATCCCCCAATCACAAACCATGTGGCGGGCAATCTCGGTTGCCATGCTTATATCACTGCGCGCACCTGTTGTTATTTCGTCAAAGACCTGTTCTTCTGCAACGCGGCCACCCATTAGAGCCGCAAGTTCTCCAACCAGCTTTCTCTTGGACTCGGTATATCTATCCTTGGCTGGCAAAGACATGGTGGCACCCAGATACATACCGCGAGGAATAATGGTGACTTTATGCAGTGGCTCTGTCTCCTCCGCAAGCTGCTGAACCAGTGCATGACCGGCTTCATGATAAGCCGTGAGTTCTTTTTCTTTATCATCCATCTTGCGACTACGCCGTTCACGGCCCCACTTGACCTTGTCGCGAGCCTCTTCCAAATCTTCTATCTTCACAGAGTCCTTGCCCTCGCGGGCAGCAAGAAGAGCGGCTTCGTTGAGCAAATTCTCTAAATCCGCACCGGAAAAACCCGGTGTTCCACGAGCAATCCTCTTTAACTCAACATCCTCACTCAGCTTGATCTGCTGGGCGTGCATTTTAAGTATCGCTTCGCGACCATCGATAAGCGGAAGCTCAATCATGACCTGCCTGTCGAAACGCCCCGGTCTGAGAAGCGCATCATCCAAAACGTCCGGACGGTTCGTTGCGGCAAGTATGATAACGCCTTCCTGGGTCTCAAAGCCATCCATCTCGACAAGCAGCGCGTTCAACGTCTGCTCCCGTTCATCATGTCCGCCGCCAATACCAGTAAACCGACTTCTTCCCACGGCGTCTATTTCATCTATAAAGATGATGCAAGGCGCGTTCTTCTTGCCCTGCTCGAACATGTCACGCACTCGCGATGCACCTACTCCGACAAACATTTCCACAAAGTCCGATCCACTGATGCTGAAGAACGGTACGTCCGCTTCTCCGGCAATCGCCTTGGCCAGCAATGTCTTTCCTGTTCCAGGAGGGCCCATCACTAGTACACCTTTTGGAATTCTACCACCCAATGCCGTAAATCTTTTCGGGTCCTTGAGAAACTCGATAATTTCCTGAACCTCTTCCTTGGCTTCATCTATGCCCGCAACATCATCAAATGTCTTCTTTTGATTATCACGGTTCAAAAGTTTTGCCCGGCTTTTCCCGAATCCTAACGCACCACCACTCGCATTACGCATCTGACGCATGAACAGAAAATACAACAATCCGAAAATCAGAAGTACAGGCAAGACATTCTGTACCAACTGCATCATATAATCGTTACGGATCGCATAAGCTATAGAGACATTGTTTTCTTCAAGAAAGACTTCAAGGTTTTCATCCTTTTCAGCAATGTTTGCCTTAAAAGGTTTCTCAACGCTCTTTGCGTCGCCCTCGACGGGCTCCATCTTGCCTTCCACGTAAGATTTGCCTGTGGATGGCTCCCTCACAAGCTTGCATTTGGTGATCTTTCCTTCCTTTACAAGCTCCTTGAATTTCGTATAGATAATCTCCCTGTTGGTATCCTGGCGGGTAACGTAAACCTGCATCATAACGAATACAAGAACCATGATGACGACGAATGGCAATATATTACGCAACGGTGATGTCGGTTCGTCACTCTGACTGCCACCTGGTGGTGGTGGTGGTGGAACCTTTGGACTCTGCTCTTTATTTTGTTGTTCTTCAGACATAGTAGGGAATATAGCGTGATGGGGAGCGAGTGTCTAGTTCCAAGTGAGGGGGTCCTATCGTCTTGAGGGTGTTTAGATTCTCTCGATGTAAATTTGGAGGGCGGAGCGTTTTTTGTCTTTCACTTCCCAGCCTTCCGAGACACGGTAACCTGGTATCCATATG
>JAUUYL010000126.1 GCA_030590485.1 Lentisphaerota bacterium
ATGAAGGCGGCCAGTGACGAGGACCGTCTTGTCATGCACCTGCAGATCTCCTCACTCCAGCAACGCATCATGGATGAAGCCCATCAGCTGACCGATGCCTTGCTGGAGCTGGAGAAAAAGGGCAAGCAACCCAATCTGCGCCGCCAGGTAGAGGCGGTGCTCGCGCGTATAACGCCCAGCCTATGGTTACACATTAACCGTCTTCGTGGTGAGATCGATGCGGTTCGGGCGCGCAGAATTAAGGCCCCGGTGAAAGAACGGCTCGCCATTGAAAATGAGGTAGTCAAGCTTACCGCACGTTTGGATAGGATTTACGAAATGAGTCTATCTCACATTAAAAAGATGGAACAGGTGGGCATGGACACCAGCAAGGCAAAGGCAAACTTGACCAAGTTGCTGGCAGAGCGGGCGGGCGAACTCTCCGGCCGCATAGCACTCGCTATCGATCGCATCGACTACCTGGAAGCGAGCCTCAAAAAGATTCCGGACGATGCCGATGTTGCCAAGCTGCTCATTGCAGCAGCCAAAAGCTTGGACACCAACACGACCAGCATGGATGTCAGCCTTGGGCTGATGGAAACGCTTGAACTGGACACGAATGTGTATCGCGCGCAATTGGTCGAGGCAACGAGAGATATCAGTTCAGGACTTTTGAAGAGGGGAGTGGCCGTCAGTCTTGTCCGTAGTGCCATGAAAAGGGTTACATCATGGCTCTTTGACAGCGGACCCAACGTTTTCCTTAAACTGCTGCTGTTTTTTGGTATTCTTTTTCTTTCTCGTTTTGCCAAACGCCTGGTACGGGCCGGGCTAGAGCGGGCAATTAATACGTCTAATCTAAATCTGTCCCATCTGGCAGGCCGCATGATTGTCTCGACGGTATCCAACCTTGTCATGATCTTCGGGTTCCTGATTGCGCTTTCGCAGTTGGGCATCAGTCTGGGACCGCTTCTCGCCGGTCTCGGTGTCGCCGGTTTTATCGTCGGCTTTGCCCTGCAGGATACGCTTGGCAATTTCGCTTCCGGTATCATGATAATACTCTACCGGCCATATGACGTTGGTGATTTAATAGATGTCGGCGGTGTTTTCGGTAAGGTGGACAAGATGAACCTGGTCTCTACCAGCATTTCGACACTGGACAACCAGATGATTGTGATTCCCAACAACAAGATTTGGGGTGATGTGATAAAAAATGTCACTGCACAAGATATTCGTCGCGTAGACATGGTATTTGGGATCGCCTATAGTGATGACGTATCCAAGGCAGAGGCGGTCTTCAACGATATCCTCAAATCACACGATAAGGTCCTCGACGATCCGGAACCGATGGTTCGTCTTCACACACTGGGTGAATCTTCAGTGGATTTTATCGTTCGGCCCTGGACCAAGCTCGAAGATTACTGGGATGTCTACTGGGATGTGACCAAGGCTGTGAAGCTGCGATTGGATGAAAACGGCATCTCGATTCCGTTTCCGCAGCGTGATGTGCATGTATACAATAAGAGTATAGCCACTGCGGGCACTGCATAGCATAAAGGAGAAATCGCTGCGGCGGCAAATATGTTTCTTGTATGGAGCCAATATGAAAAGCATACGCTTATTCTTTCTGGTTCTGGATTAATGACACGGACTTAAGATCGAAGCAGGTCTTCAGTTTTTTGATTTATCTCTTTACTCGAGCAGAGACTGATGCACCCCAGCAGGCTCCCATACTTACAATCCTAACCGGCTAATGAGATGAAAACAGGTCACCACAGCGCGTCAAGGGTATACATCAAATTAGCAGACATTAAATAAGAAATGTAGGGAAGCAATGGATATACATTTATGGCTTGAACGACGGGGATGTAATCGAATAAAAGATTGCCGAAAGAAAATGCGGGCTCCGCGTCTTCGGCTCGAACGAGAACTGTACAAAAGAAGTGTATTGGAGGGGAGATATGAGATCACGTAGCGTTCTTTTTTTCTGCACCATACTTATATTTTCGTTTACCGGAAAATCTGTTGCCGATGAGCTGTATCTAAAAAATGGAGACCGCATCACCGGCCAGGTAATCACTATGGCTGAGGGTGAACTCATCTTTGAGACTTCTTATGCAGGAGAAATTCATATTGACTGGGCGGAAGTATCCGAACTCAAGACGGATGCCCCGATCACCGTAATCCTCAGTGACGAAACATCCCTTCAGGGGATCCCAAGCCCCGCTGAAGAGGGGGAAATGAAACTGGAGACGGAAATCATAGCAGAGCCCGTCTCATTCAATATTGCTGAAGTCAAAGCCATAAATCCCATAGTAGAACCACCTGTTAAATTGTTGGCTCGAGTCAACTTTGGCTTAAAAATTGAGGGGGGTAACACTGACAAAGAAGACTATCATATAGATGGGAAGATTGTTGCTCGCACCAAGAAAAACAAATTCACCGCAGGCCTTGAGCTGGATCGCGAGGAAACTGCTGATGTGAGAACAACGGATAATTGGCTTGGTTATATCAGATATGATCACTATCTTACAGAGAAATTGTATTTGAATACCAACTCCAGTTTTGAAAGCGATGAATTTAAAGAGATAAGTTCCCGTACTGTTTTAGGCGCAGGCCCTGGATACGAACTCTGGGATACGGACTTGAAACACCTGTCAGCAGAACTTGGCTATGCTTACATAACCGAGTCTTTTGAGGAGGACACCCCAAATGAAGATTATTCTGCTATTCGCTTTGCTCTGGAGTTTGACTATTTTATATATAAAAAAATCTTCCAGTTTTTCCATTGGGACGAAGCATTTACCAATACTGATGATACTAAAGATATATGGCTGAGGAGTAGAACGGGATTGCGTTTTCCGATTTATAAAGGCCTTACATGGACGGTGCAATACAATTTTGATTGGGATAATTTTGCTGTGTCCGGACTTGATAGAGTAGACACAATTTTATTTATTACCCTAGGCTACCAGGTTGGAGATTGAGGATATCTTTTGGAAGAAATCCTAAGACCGTAAGACCGTGTATGAGACGGATTCTTCTATTACCCGGGAGGATAGGGGACATCCATAAGAAACCAAAAAACTTGACGAGAGATGATTGATCTTACATTTCGCTTGTTAGGTCTTTGGGTTTTAATAATTTGAAATAGGCTGAAAATATATGAAACATCAATGTCTCCACAGGAAAAAAGCTATAGTGAGAACCAGTTGCTTGTAATCACGCTATATGCTTTTGGACAGCAGTCTCTGTTTGAGGTAAGGTAGCCTTCTAAAGGAGGACTTACTTTACCCATGTCACAAACAGTTGTAAGAAATGTAAAAACTAAGGGTGTTGGTTTTGCCCCGATACTCCGCCATTACTTTGAAAAATGTGAGATCGCCAAAATCATAGACGAAAATGTGCCACTTGATCCCAGGAGGAAAGTCCTCACCCATGGACAGG
>JAUUYL010000023.1 GCA_030590485.1 Lentisphaerota bacterium
GGGAGGTCGTTGAGGAACGACAGGAACTCATCAGCCATGCAGAACTTTGACCCGAGATGGAGGTCGCTCACAATATACGTGTTTTCAGACATCATCGCCCTCTTGCTGTATAGGTTGTCTGAGATACGTGGCGATGGGAAGAGCGATGATGGCTGAGAGTAACCATGTTATTGATGGCATCTGCAGATTAAAATCACCGAGCGAATGAAATGCCATGCATACAAGTGCAAGCAAGCCACCAAGTCCAGCTGCATGGTCACACTTTCTGCTTCTGAGCAGAATCATAAACGTAAAAGAGGCGGGAATACAGAAAAGCAGAAGGCCAATAATCCCGTATTCTTCAAGCAGTTGAAGCCAGTCGTTATGGACTTCATAGGATGCGTATGCGTATTGACGTTTTGGCCATTTGCCAGTTTCTTTGTTTCCATCGAGACTGTTGTTGTAATATGGCCAGAGGTTTTGGTGCATTCCCGGACCGATACCCAGTAAAGGGGCTGTTTTCCATGCGTTGAGGGCTCCAGCATACATGTGCCCCCTGGATGTTTTGCGCAATTTTTGTGCAACACCATGATATTGTTCTATCAGAGATTTATCTTTTGTGTTTCGCGAGATAAAATATGACTTAAATCTTTTTGTATATGGTGTGTCCAGAGCGCAGAATAAGAGAATTATCAGTGTCATGAATGTCAGGCAGACGAAACGGTAATACCGTCTGACAAGTTTTCGATGTAAAGATAATCCCCATATCAGTGCAGAAATACAGATGACTGCAACCGTAAGCCCACCACCCCTGGATTTACTGAGCACGACGCCAGTCATCGCCATCAGGCAAAGAAGGCTTGGGAATATCTTCAGCTTCCACTCAATCTTGCGGGTCAAGACGATTGCCAGTCCAAGGCATAGCGCCAGCTCCATGATACCTGAGAAATGGTCAGGACAAAAGAAAGTGCCTGTAGCTCTATTATCTATGTAATATTGGGCATAACCTTTTTCAAACAGCACGTATTTGTTGTGCGTAACAAAGTGGTTGATAATCCCGTATGCCCCTAGGCAGAGGAGGTCGGCCAGGATTAGCACATAAAGAATTCTTCTTTGCTTTCGTGAAAAGCCGAGAATAATCTGGAGGCCCAGCAGGAAGGGGAGGAGGAATAACAGAAAACTGCGTTCGGCATCCATATGAACCTCCGCCATGCAGCACCGAATCAGAGCGTATAATAGAAAGGGAAGGAAACTTAGAATCAGCACAGAGGCTGGTTTCTTTCTTCCAATGTTTATTATGTCTGCTCTGGCGGGCGAGAGCAGTAAGCGCAGAGCAAAACAGGCGGTAGAGAGGAAAAGTATTACCGCCAAAGGCCAAAACCACCACATCTCCCAGGCTCCGTAAAGCCAGGGGCCGATTACGACCACACCGGTAGCAAGGGAAAAAGCCACCCACGACAATATATTATCAATTTTTGACATCGGAATACCGTTCAATTTGTTTTGAACGTATCAAAACGCACAGTTTATGTCAAGAAGGCGTTTTGTAGGGTTTTATAGAGAAAAAGGGCAATTCATGACCCATGCATCAATGTCAGATATATTTATTTTGTAGCCAATTGCTGTTCAATCCACGTGTAAGTCTTTTCCATACCCATTCTTAATGATTGAGCAGGGGCCCATCCAAGTTTCTCCTTAATCAATGTGTTTTCCGAGTTTCGGCCACGCACGCCAGTTGGTCCAGGGATATGGTTGATGTGGATCTTTTTGCCTGCTATATCGGCGGACA
Source organism: Lentisphaerota bacterium (assembly GCA_030590485.1). Classification (GTDB taxonomy): domain Bacteria; phylum Verrucomicrobiota; class Kiritimatiellia; order UBA8416; family JAUUYL01; genus JAUUYL01. The sequence continues at coordinate 1,769 of JAUUYL010000023.1, forward strand.
TGAGGGCAAGATCATTGATGGAGATTATTTCATCAGAGCCGATGTTAATTGGCCCTGAAAAATCTGAATTCATGAGTCTGCGGACGGCTTCGATACATTCGTCGATGAAGAGGAATGAGCGAGTCTGCTTGCCGTCGCCCCACATTTCAATCTCACCGTCGGCTTCAATCTCCGCAACCTTACGGCACATAGCAGCTGGGGCCTTTTCTTTTCCGCCGCACCATGTTCCGCAAGGACCGAATATATTATGAAATCGGGCTATATGGACTTCGAGACCATGATTTCGCTGATAGGCCATATACATACGTTCGGAAAAGAGCTTTTCCCAACCGTATTCACTGTCTGGTCCTGCGGGATACGCCATATCTTCCTTTAGGCCTTCATTGTCTGTATCCATCTGTATAGATTCAGGGTAGATGCAGGCTGAAGATGAATAAAAGATTTTGCCGACAGATTTGCGCACAGCCTCATCAACAACATTCAAATTGCACATAGCCGAGTTATGCATGACATTAGCATCGTGCTCACCAGTAAATATATATCCGGCTCCGCCCATATCGGCCGCAAACTGATATATCTCATCCATATTATCGTCGACTACATCAGCCACCAGGCGAGGATCTCTCAAATCACCTAAGACAAATTCATCGCAGGTCAGTTCAGTATATTCATGCTCCTTAATATCCACGCCTCTGACCCAATATCCTTCCTCCTTAAGACGCTTGACCATATGCCCACCGATAAATCCGCCAGCACCACAAACTAATGCTTTTTTCATTATGTATTCCTTGTTATTTGATTAACGAAATCACTAGTGCAACAAAACATTTTTTAGAATGTAGCATTAGGAATCTCTTATATCGTAAAAGGGCTGTTCTGCTCGTTTTCGTGACGTATTTCATCTACGGGCTCTTTTCGGCCTTCGCCGGCGAAGAGTCGGTTGGGGCAATTCGTGACCCATGCATCAATATCAGATATGTTTTTGTAGCCATGCACAACACCGGGCGGCACGGTAACAACCGTGGGGTTTTTCTCTCCAACATGAAGCGTTTGGAGTTTTCCGAAAGAAGGGGACTCGCTCCGATTGTCCCACAGTTTTAATTCGAAGTCGCCCGGCCCCATAAATGCGAAGATATCTGTTTGCTCATGGTGGGCATGTGGTCCCCGTGAAGCCTGAGGTTTTGTGACTGAAAGGTAACTCATGACAGGCATGAGATCGGAAGCAATCTCATCTGAACGAAAGACCTCTGCGAGCCATCCGCGGTCATCGTCATGCTTATTGATGGGTTTGATTATAACATCATCAATATCGCCTTCTATCCATGTTGTGTTTTCGTCGTTCATTATTCCTTCAGCATTTCTAGTAAGTACTGTCCGTAATCGTTGTTTTCATATCGTTTCGCCAGTTCTCGGACTTGTTCTGCGTCAATGTAGCCTTGACGAAACGCCACTTCCTCAAGACAGCCAATTTTTAATCCCTGCCGGGTTTCAATTGCCTCAACAAAGTTTGACGCCTGTAGCAGACTTGCGGGAGTGCCAGTATCAAGCCAGGCCATTCCGCGACAGAGGATTTTTACATGCAAATCTCCCATTTTGAGGTATTTCCTATTGATGTCTGTAATCTCAAGTTCGTCACGGGCGGAAGGGGCAAGGTTCTTTGCCATCTCTACCACTCTGTTGTCATAGCAGTAAATACCGGTGACGGCATATTTGCTTTTGGGCGCGCTGGGCTTTTCTTCAATACTGATAGCTTTTCCATCTTTATCAAATTCGACAACACCGTATCGCTCAGGGTCTGAGACCGGATAGCCGAAGACCGTTGCACCCTTTTTAAGGGATTCTGCTTCACGGAGGAAATCCATATCACCGTAAAACAGATTGTCACCAAGAATAAGGCAGACCGATGAATCACCAATAAAATCAGCTCCGATTATAAATGCCTCTGCGATGCCCTTTGGCTCGGCTTGTTCCGCGAATGAAAAGCTGACACCAAGATCCTTGCCTTCACCCAGAAGATCGCGAAATTTCGGAAGATCGCCAGGCGTCGATATTATGAGGATTTCCCTTATGCCGGCTCGCATAAGGAGCGATACAGGATAATAAATCATTGGTTTATCATATACCGGAAGCAGTTGCTTGCTGGCCGCAAGCGTTGCCGGGTAAAGACGGCTTCCGGAGCCGCCAGCCAAAACAATACCCTTCCAATCGACGGTTTGATTTTTTGTCATCGTTTGTTCCTCCTGTAACCAGCCACAAAGTAGTGAAAGTACGTACCAAGGTCAATAATAACCATTTCGAGCGGGCGGACTTGCAATATGAATTTGCATTTGTTAGATTTTGCTCATGACTGCTAAGAAAAAATGTAGGTATAAGAGAATCCTTCTTAAACTCAGCGGTGAAACGCTGCAGAACAAGGAGAAAGGTCTCTGCATTGACCCAGAGATAATCGGTGATGTAGCCGCGCGTATTAAGACAATAACCGAAATGGGCACTGAGGTTGCAATTGTTATTGGAGGCGGAAATATTTTCAGAGGTCTCAGCGGAGCGGCGAGGGGTATCGACCGGACGTCCGGCGATTATATGGGCATGATGGCAACAATCATCAATGCGCTTGCGCTTCAGAATGCAATGGAGTCTGCCGGCCTGGCAACAAGAGTAATGACTTCGATAGAAATGAACAAAGTCGCCGAACCGTTTATTCTCAGGCGGGCTTTACGTCATCTCTCCAAAGGCCGCGTCCTTATATTTGCTGGTGGAACAGGAAATCCATATTTCAGTACTGATACGGCTGCAGCCTTGCGCGCAAGTGAGATAGGCGCGGATATCCTCATGAAAGCCACGAAGGTTGACGGGGTCTATACTTCAGATCCTATGAAAGATCCCGAAGCTAAGCGCTTTGACAAGCTTACATATTCAGAGGCCTTGGCAGGGCAGTATGGAGTAATGGATGCTGCGGCATTTTCACTTTGCATGGAGAACTCAATACCCATAGTGATATTCAATTTCTTTGAACCTGATAGTATGGAAAATGTTGTTGCAGGTGAGGTGCGAGGCACTCTGATCTCTGAATGAATAGTCTGAGGATATTCATTGGCAATTAATAAAGGAGGAAATATAATGGAATCTATTGATGATGTCTTTATGGATGCAGAAGATAAGATGGAAAAGACACTTGTTTTCCTGAACGAACAATTTTCTGGAATTCGCACGGGTAAAGCATCGCCCGCGCTGGTCGAAAATATCCAGGTCCCTTACTACGGAACACCCACCAGGATGAAAGAGCTGGCGGGGATATCAACGCCAGAACCGAGGCTTATTGTCGTTAACGCTTTTGACCCTACGGTTCTCCCTGAGATTGAAAAAGCAATATTGGCGGCGAACCTTGGTGTTACTCCGATGAATGACGGGCGAGTAATAAGGGTGCCAATCCCTCAGCTCGATGAAGAACGCCGGTTAGAGTTGGGCAAAGTCGCCAAACGTATGGCTGAAGAGGGTCGCGTTGCCGTAAGAAACATCCGTCGTGATGCGAATGAGAGTATAAAAACGCTCCAGAAATCCGGCAAAATCACCGAGGATGATCGGGCTCAGGGGCTGAAAGACGTCCAAAAGAATACTAATGACTATATATCCAAGATTGATGACACCCTCCAGGCAAAAGAATCTGAAATAATGGAGGTTTAGATTGACTCTAGCTCTCCCTTTGGTAATGTGTTGTGTGTATTTTTAACCGAGGATTTTATTGATGGCTGACAGTATGGACAACGCAGGCGACGGTTTACCTCCAAAGCTGGATTTGCGCGGTAGCGGTATATTAAAAGAGAGCGATGCTCCTGCAGATATTCCCACCCCGGCGCCAGTAGCACCCAAACCTATGCCGACAGCAGTAAAGCCCTTGTCTCCAAAGCCTGCGCCCGTTGCAGTAAAGCCAGCCATGACAGAACCGGCGCCAGCAGAACCGGTACCAGTAGCGCCTGCGGCAGTGAAACCTTTAGCTCCAAAGCCTGCGCCGGCAGCAGTGAAGCCTTTAGCTCCGAAACCAGCGCCAGCAGCAGTGAAGCCTTTGGCTCCGAAACCAGCGCCTGCGGCAGTGAAACCCTTGGCACCAAAACCGGCACCAGTAGCAGCGAAGCCCTTAGTAACTAAGCCTGGAGCGCTAGCACCAAAACCAACAATTTCAAAGCCTGCGCCTGTGGCGGCGTTAGGGGCTGAATCCTCTCAGACGACGCATGTACAGCTCCCGGAAGATGGTGCAGCTAAACCTGTGTCTATTTCGAAACCTCAAGCTGCTGCCTCTGTTTCAGCACCAGTGGATCCGAAACGAGAAACGTCCAAGATACCGCTGGGGTCAGCTAAACCAGCACCCGGAATATCCCTTACTGGTGCGGCTGATAAGAGTGCAGTCAAGATTCAGCCCGCAGGAACAACAACAATTAAAGCAGTGAAGTCTATCAAGCCTGTAGCCGCCGCACCAGCTACGGTTGATGAGAAACGCAAGACATCACGAATCTCGCTGGAAGCAGCCTTGGCGCCAGGTTCTGACGACGGTTCGTCGGCCGCACCCAAGACCATAAAGATTAAAAAGCCTAGCGAAGCACCCACGATTAAAGCCGCTGTTAATGACCCATCGAAGACGGCGCGACTCGATGAGACGTTAGCCATAGAGTCTTCGGCCGGATCGGCTACAGGACGGAAGACAATCAAAGTTAAGCGACCGACTCAACGGCCGGGCGTTAAAGGTGTAACCGTTAAACGACCGTCGGCAGCAGGCGCACCCGCTGCAGCCCCGGTTGCACAGCCAGTAGCAGCAGGCGCAGCGCCAGTGTTGCAGCCACTCGTCACTCCTAAACTGAATCCTACATGGCCGATTCTCGCTCTGGCCGCAAGTTTTGTTATCATCACAACAATTTATATGTTTTGTGCACAGGCGTTTGGACCCAATATTTCCCTGACGGAGCTTTCGTACGGCGCGCCGGGTATGGATCTGCCTTGGGCTGGTAAGCTGAGGATTATGGAATAACATTTAAGGTGGAGGAATCGCGTAATGTCTGATGCGGTAATTTATATTAATGATGAGAATTGGCAATCTGAAGTTCTTAAATCAGACATCCCTGTGCTGGTAGACTTTTGGGCTGAATGGTGCGGACCCTGCAAGACGATTGCTCCAATATTAGACGAACTGGCTGACGAACTGGTCGGCAAACTCAAGATTGCTAAAGTCAATGTTGATGACAACCAGAAGCTTGCCGGAGACTTTGGCGTCCGCTCAATACCTACACTGCTTATACTGAAGGGCGGAGTGGTGCAGGAGCAAGTAGTTGGAGCGATGAGCAAAGTCGACCTTCAGGCAAAACTGGACGCCTACCTGTAGCATTGTCCGAAAACATTTTGGACAACGCATGATTGATGTTTCCGTTTTTTACGAAAGACCCGAACAGGCTCAGTGTCTCACACGGGGGGTGGGTTAGTTTATCTGTTGCAATTTCTTCCTGATCATCTGTGGTGGGGGTGCTATGCTGTCCAGATCTACGGGTAGCTCTTTCATAAGCTCAAGTGCTTTCTGCGAATCGGCCAGTTTTGTCTCAAGTAATGTCATCTGCTTCCGGGCTTCGTCGAGGAGCTTGCCTTTTTCTTGAATCTGATCAAGTAATTCAATGTTCTTCTTCCTTGTGGAAATAACTTCTGATACAGGAAGCTTATTGATTGAACATTTCTCGGCATTGTTTTTGTTGACGGTTTTGGAGTCCGGCATGATGACACCGTCGTTAATCAAGTGATTAAGTGCGGACAAGTTGAGAGGGCCAAACGAATCACCATTTGTCAATTCAACATTCCACTCCATAAATAGCTTTGGCACATCTTTAGCTGCAACCCACTTCTTCTTGTCGTCGGATATAAGGTGATCAGGACCAATTCGACATTGAGCAGCCCAGTTGTACATCTCTGTTATAGAGACAGGCCCGAAAACAGAATTGTTCTCGAGTTTGAGATACCACGAGTCAGTAGCATTGGCGTCTTCAAGCTCATTTATGCGCGCCATGAATTTGCTTTCTTTGTCCTTGCTCTTGCCGAGCTCGGTTTTGACGTAAGCTTTTTGTTTCGCGAGTTCTTTTTGAGCGTTCTCAAGGAGGTCAGTGGAGCTGGCATTATCCGCTTCGAGTTTCTTCAAACGGTCCGCAAGCGCAGGATCGGTCTTGCTGCCAGAGGTCTTAACAGGTGAATCTTTGCCGGAGACAGGAAGGGGTTGAGCTTGTTTCCTGAGATCGGCCAGCTTCTGTTCCAGCTGTTTCTTTGCCACTGCGCTTGCAGACTGCAATTTCCTGTTGTCGGCGGCCCGCAAGTTGAGCTGTTCGACCCGCTTGTCGTTTTCGGCTTTGAGTTTGTTGTGCTTGGTATCGAGAGCCTTGAGTCGATCTAGGCTGGACTTGTTATTCGTCTGGAGCTCCTTATAGTCTGCTTCGAGTGTATTCAGCTGTTTCTGGCTCGCGGCATATTCATTGCTGAGCTTCTGGTGCTCATTCTTTTGTTTTGCAAGACGTTTTTCTTTCTCGGCAGCCGAGGTGCTCTCTGTTTTCGACAATGTCTTAAGTTCTACGTCTTTCTGTTTTAGAATGTCCTCAAGATCTTTGCGCTGTTTAGTCTGCTGACTGATTTGTTTCCGACTGCTAACCATAGACTTGTTTGCAGAATTAATCTCTCGCTGAAGTGTCGACATCTCTTTTCGAAGATCTGCGGCTTTCTTGTTGCCCTCGAGCCGTATATCTGCCTGCTTCTTTTTCTCCTGCTCAATGAGCGCTTGCGCCTTTTTAAGTGCTTTAACAGCTGATTGCGCCTGTTTATCAAGCTTGGAAAGGCGCTGTTCAAGGTTCTTCTCGTTGGAGGCCGATACTTCAGTATTCTTTTGAAGTGTTGTAAGGCGGCACTCAAATTTCTTTAATTCAGTGTTGCTCCGCTTCTTCAGCTTGACGAACTCCGTCTTCTGTTCGGCTAGTTCGCTTCTGGCTGTCTCAAGTTCTCGATCGGACTTGTCGGCAATTTGCTGAAGCTTGTTGATACGGGTGCTCAGCTTCTTGTCGACAAGCGTTTCTCTGCATACCACTTCGGCTCGAAGCTGTATTTCCTGCTCAAGGTTTCCTTTGAGCATTCTCAGCTCTTCTGAGGCTGCTGAATATGTAAGCTCAGCATCTTCAATCTGTTGAGCGAACTCAAGACTCTGTTTCTTGGCTTTCTTTTCGAGGCGCGAAATATGGTCCTTCTGTTTTTTAAGGTCTTGCCTGCTGTGGATGAGGTCATCTTCCGAAGCAAGTGTCTGCTCTTCCAGTTCAGCAACGTATTGTTTTAACTCGCTCTCGGACGACAAAGTCATGTCAGCTTGCTTTTGGAGTGCGTCCACCCGGTGCTGAAGCTGTTCCGATACCGTTTCGCTGTTTCGCTTGAAGTCTTGATGTTCTTCTTCCAGATTCTCAATGGTGAGCTGTTTGGCTGCGCTTGACTCCTCAAGTTCGTGACGCCTGGATTTCTCCTGCTTCAGTTGTTTCTGAACAGTCTTATGCGTCTTGGTTAGTTCTTCTCGTTCGGCTTTGTGTTTTTGGAGTGCGCTTTCTGTGCGGGCCAGTGCTTCGCACGATGTGTCCAAAGCTTTTTCCAGTTCGGTTATTCTAGCCTCAAGGTTTTTGTGTAGCAGTGAGGTGGACTTGTGGAGCGCTTTGTTGTCAGAGTTCTGCCGGTCGAGTTCTTCTTCAAGTCGGCTGATTGTGGTTGCGGCAGACGCAGATGTTTTTTCTGTCTGCTTAATGTGCTTCTGGAGCCGGATTTGGTTCTGTTGCCCGGATGTCTTGAGCTCTTTGCAAATCTTTTTCTGTTTCTTGAGCTCTTTTCGAGCCTTCTCTAACGCGGTGTCTGATGTTTTGGTCTGCTTTAATAGCTTCTCTATGCTGACACTGAGTTCTTTTTCGCGTTTGGCGTTGGAACTCTTTGTGCGGATGTGCTCGGTCTTTTCGGATTTAAGGTGTTTTTTAAAATTATCGGTTTGCGATACAATGTCACTGACTTGCTGTTCGCGGCGCTTGATGTTGACAATAAGCTTTTTCTCTTTGGATGTGTACGCGTCGTGGAGCACCTGATATTGGGCTTTTTCCTCTTCAAGTTTCCCCCTGGCAGTTTCAAGCTGTTCTTTTGATTCAGCTGAGTTCTGCTGTAGCGTTTTGATTTGATTGAGAAGCTTGTTTTCGGTTTTCTTCTCACGGATTTCAGTCTTTGCCCGCTGCTGTTTTTCTTTTTCCAGTTCCTGTTTGAGCCCTTGAAGTGTTTCGGATGCTGAGGATGAGTCTTTCTCGGCGTTTTTAATGCGTTCTTGAAGGGTAGCTTCGCTTTTGGCTGCAGCGGATTCTAGTTTGCTGAATTCATTCTGCTGAGTCTCAAGTGCGGCCCGGGCTTCAGTCAGAGTCGAGGATGAGCCGTCTGCTTGTTTTTTCAATTCCGTAAGCCGTTTTTTCAGTTCGTTTTCCTTTCGAATCGCTTCGTCGGAAATAGTCTGTCTGTGTAGTTGCTTTGATTGTTCAGCCTCAATAAGTTGCCTGGAGAGCTCTTTGATCTGCTTTTCGAACTCAGCTTTCTGTTGAGCCAGCTCGGATTGCTTGGTCTGCAGGAGTTCGGCTTTAGCTGCATCGAGGTCTTTGACTGATATGTCGGCCTGTTTTTTAAGCTCGGTGATCTGAGTCTGAAGCTGTTGTTCTTTTGCTGAACCGGCCTGCTTGACTTGTTCGTGACCGGATTGCTGGTTCTTCAGTTCTTCCCTGGCGCTGTTAAGTTGCTCTGTGCTGTCGCTCAGGTTCGTCTTCAGGGTTTTGATGTGTTTTTGTAGTTGTTGATCGGCATTAGTTTTGTCGGATTCGAGTTTAAGTCGGGCGGTTGTTTCGCCAGCCAGTTTTTCTTTAAGTTTGTTTAACTCTGCGGCGAGGGAAGAAGTCTTTTTGTCTGAATCCTGTATGCGTTGAGCAAATTCAGTTTCCTTTTCCTTGATTTGCTTATCAAGATCGATATGTATCTGCTTTTGTTTCGTGAGATCCTGTTTAGCGCTGTTTAGCGTCAGAATTGCTTCATCGGCCTGTTTCTGGAGTTCGCTGGCCTGCTTCTGAAGTTGGCCTTGTTTTTCGTTGCTGGCAGTAATAGCTGCTTCAGCACTTTCCTTTTGTTCTTCGAGTGCCTGTTTGACAGTTCCTAATTGTTTAGTGGATGTGTCGAGAGAGCTTTGCAGTTCACTTACGCGTTTGCGAAGTTCAGCATCGGTGTTAGAGTCTTTGGCCGCAATGTCAGCTTGTCGTTTCTTCTCGTGCGCGAGCACTTTGGTGAGGTCGTCAATCTTGTTTGATTGCGTGGGTCCTGATTTCTCAAGCTCCTGTACTTTCTTGAAAAGATCGCGCGTCTTTATGTGGCTTTGTTCTTTTAGCTCGAGATATTTGGTCTTCTGTTGTTCGAGCTGCTCGGAGAGATTGTTTAGTGCCTGTGTTTTTTCCTGGAGTTCTTCTGATAGTTGTGAGGTAAGCTTTGTCAGCTCTTCTTTTTCGTCCGTTGGTTTTCTGGGTCCCTGTTCTATCGGCGTAATCTCTGCCAGTTCGCCCAGTGCTTGCTTTGCGGGTTGCTGGGTGACTGGAGCCGAAGGTGTGGCGGGAGTAGCTTTTTGTGCAGGGCCTTTGCTGTGTCCTTTCAGAATGTCCTGAAGAAGCATTTCCTTTTCCGTAATTATGTTGTTAAGTACGGCGTGAGGTTCGATTTTCCCTCGGCTGATCAGTTGTGGTGCGGCGAGAATATTGAAAGGCCCGTATTTCTCTCCGTTCTTGAGTTTGACCACCCATTCCATTTTGAGTTCGCCGAAAGATTCTGCGGGCATCCAGTTTGTGTTGTCGTGGGATACAAGATTGCCCTCGGCAATACGGCCTTCTTCAGCCCAAGCTCTCAGTGTAGACATTGAGATGGGTCCGTAAATCATGTCGTCTGATATTTTGAGATACCATTTCTCTGGATCAGACTCTGTGGCTTTAAAAGTCTCGTGTAATCGTGACATTGGTCATCCCGTAATTTCGATCAAAATACATACTTTGCTGTACAGGAGAATACTATAAAATTTTGGGCTTCAAGTGTCGAGTGGAATGTGGCCAGCAATTCTTAAAGGGGTGAGAATTGGGCAGACAAAGCCTGCGTTTAATGTTAAAATCTCGCGTTGTTTTTGGGAGTGTTTGATGAGTCGATATGTTCTGTTGTTGCTGATATTATTAATGTTTTCGGGGTATTCTAAGGGTGGAGGCGAAATAATGGAGAAGAAAAAGCAGGTGATACGCGAGACTATTGGGGATGGCAAATGGTTTCCCGGCAATAGGGATCAGTTGAAATCCATGGTAGATGGTTATATTGACGGGGCAGAAGTACCGAAAATACCAGGCAGAATTATTGCTGCGATAGCTCCGCATGCGGGGTACGTGTATTCCGGGAGAGTTGCGGGACACACGTTTCGAGCATTAAAAGAGAATGCTGTTCGTGTCGGGATGCCGGATGTTGTTGTTGTGATTGGGTTCTCGCACAGCAGGGGTTTCAAAGGTGTGGCGTTGATGGACGGAACGGTGTTGGAAAGTCCGCTAGGCAAGGTGGAACTTGATGTTGAGTCGGTAGATTTTCTGGCAGGGCAGAGTGATCGGATCTTCCTGAGTTATGAGCCTCATAACGGGGAGCATTCGGCGGAGAACGAAGTTCCGTTTGTGCAGACCGCGTTTCCGGATGCAAAAATACTGGTTGGTTTGATGGGGGATCATGATGAAGCGACTTTGAAGGAGCTGGTTTCCGCTTTGGTAAGCTTGTCGAAAAAGAAGAAAATTGTCGTAGTCGCCAGTACGGATCTTCTTCATTATGCGGATTATGATTTAGTGACAAGTACGGACGCTGAAACACTGAAGAAGATCTCAGCGCTGGATGATGCGGCGTTGATGAAGAGCTGGGGATATCAACATCAGGTTTGTTGTGGTGTTATGCCTGTATTGGCAGTTATGAGATACTCAAAGGCGCTGGGCTGCGTTGGCGGAAAGACGCTGATGTATCGCAACAGTGGGGATGACAATCCGGCAAGTCGCGGCAGCTTCGTTGTTGGTTATGGTTCTGTTGTTTTCTCAGTTGAGTGATAGAGACTTTTTCGCTTCAGCCAGCTCTGCTGTTCCCTTGTTAATGACGTCAATACTTTTTGTGTTTCGCTTGTCTATGGTGTTGCTGGCTTCGATATAATACTGTTTAGCTTCGGTGTACGCCTTGGCGGCATCTTCCTTCTTGTTGATTGATAGGTATATATCGCCAATCCGTTTCGCGTTACGGCCGAGTATCATTTCTGTTGTATGCAGTATGCCGGTTGTCGGGTCTGATTCAGGCTTGTTGATTTCCTCCGTAAGCTTCATGAAGTCTCTGAAAGATTTGATGGCATCTTCATGTCGACCCTGCTGGAGTGCTAGATGTGCTTCAAGTTTCCTGATGATAAAAGCATGCCACGCATCGTCTTGTCCGGGAATGCGACTCTTGACAAGTGCGATGGATGCAGCATAATCTTCCAGTATAAACGTCAGGTCAAGCGTGATCAGTTTCATGCTCTGGGCATTATTCTCTTCCAGTGATGGTGCCAGGCGCTTAGATATATCATAAAGAGTCGTTATGACGGCTTTATCGTTGGTCCCCAACAGATTGTAAATATACGTCCTGTAGAGCGTAAAGAATGCTTTGGGTTCGACGATATGTTTCTCTAGAAAGACAAGGCGGTTAACCAGTTCTTGAGGTTTGTTTTTTGCGTTCGTCAGATAGATACGAGCTGTAGCCATGCATGTGTTTGAGAGGTTTTTATTGTTCTGTATGATGTGTTTGCACAACATGTCGATTCTTGCACTCTCTGTATTATTATTCAAGGCATCAAGCGATCTTCGTACGAGACTGCTGGTGAAGTTATCCTGGATTTGAGTGGCGGCGGATTTGAGCTGATCTATACCTTTATCCCATTCTTTACGGCCGAATAGAATGTCTATATTTGCTATTTTGATTATGACTTTTAATTCGGGGTCATCTTCAGAAAGCTTGCCGGCGCTCGCCAGTATTTTTTCGGCGTCATCAAGTTTGCTGTTTTTGATTGCGAAGTTGATGAGTGCCTGAAGTGTACGGTTGCGCGATTGAGGGGCGAAGTTCGCGACACGATCATTGATCATGGCTAGCACGTCATTAATCTGGTCTTTAATCAGCAGGGTTTGTGCGAGTTGTAGTGTCACGCTTTGCTTAAATTTTTCTGGCAGATTCAGCTCCATCAGTTGGGACCCCCATGCCATTAGCGCATCCTGATTATTAGTTTGCTGATAGTAAGACATGATTCTGCCGAGTGCGTTTTGCAGAAGATCGGGTGTTTCTTTTTCAGCTGCAAGAAATCTTTCTTTTGCTGTGTCTGCTTGTCCGGCTTTGAGAAGAATGTTAATCAGGTTGTTAAATAAATATATTTTTGACTGGGGCTCAATCTTGCGGTTGAGGAGGGCGTCATTCAGGGTCTGAATAGCCGCGTTAGTGTTTCCCTCATAAAAAAGGGTCATGGCTGTTTCCTGGGCTTGCTGTCCGCGATCGATATTCTGATCCGTTTGCCGTCCGCAGCCGGACAATATGGTGCAAATGACAGCACTGAGGATGAAAAAAGAAAAAGTCTTCTTTTGAGGCATGATGACGCTCCTTTTAAGTGTGTGACTCTATATGGATCAAGTATGTTTTACCATTCTTGACAAGTCAAGTGATGTTTTGTAACTATCAGGGTTATCTTTATAGAGGAGGATCTTATGGATTTAAACGAGGAACAAAAAGGCGCTATCTCAGGATGGGTGCAAGAGGGGCAGGGATTGTCGGAGATACAGAAGGCGCTTGCGGAGCAATTTGATATCAGCATGACCTATATGGATGTCAGGTTTCTTTTGCTGGATTTGGGTCTTGATGTTCAAGACAAGCCGGAGGCCAAGCCGAAACAAGAGGCCGAAGATGAGCCTGGTATTTCTGATGCTGCTGCGCCTGGAGGTGTGTCGCTTGAAGTAGACCGCATAATGAAGCCGGGTGCGCTTGTGAGCGGAACGGTTGTTTTCAGCGATGGAAAAAGTGGATCATGGGGGCTGGATCAGGGTGGTCGCCTTGCCCTTGACATGGGGGATACTGACTACAAGCCGACGGAAGACGATATCGCGGCATTTCAGCAGGATCTGAAAGCTACGCTTGAAAAACGGGGCTTCTGACTCTATGAGTGATGTTAGGTTGATAGCCACAGATCTTGACGGAACACTTGTGGGGCATACTGCCGATTTTCGGCTATACGAGGAGTTGCGTGAGAAGCTCATAGAATATCGCCGCAAAAACAACACTGTTTGGGCGACATGCACAGGAAGAAGTCTTGCCAGCACAAAACAGTTTCTTGGTCCAATGGAAGACTTGGGCATCAGGCCGCACTATATCATTGTCAGTCATGCGTTCATCTACGAGCATACAAAGCTGGGGTACGTTCCTCATCTGGCATGGAACTTTAGGATGAGCAGTATTTTCCGCCAGAACAGTCGTGATATTCGGAGATCTATCGATAAATGGTACAAGACCATAACGGCGGCATCGCTTGGTGTAGTGACTGTATACAGGCGGAAGACGAGACTGCGAATGCGTTTTAGAACGGAAGAGGCGGCCATTGTTATCGAGCGGATGTTGGAAAAGGAATCAAGTCAGCATGCCTATCTCAGGGTGGTAAGGCACGATCGGGAAATAGATGTCTTTCAGTTACCGTTCTCAAAAGGGCTGGCGGTCTCAGAGTTGGCCGGTCACCTGCTCATTGATCGTAGCAATATATTAACAATAGGGGACGGCCACAACGATCTCAGCATGCTGGATCAGTCTGTAGCTGAGTATTCCGCCTGCCCGTCTAATGCAGAACCAGAAGTGCAGTATCTGGTTCATTGTAACCAAGGTCATCTGGCCAGCAAACCCGATCTGGCTGGGGTAATAGAGATATTAGATGCTCATTTGCAGAATAAGATTAACAGCGAATTGCCGGATTGCTGGAAGCCCAGCGAGCCCAGACTGTCGAGCCGCCGAATAAGTGACATGGCAACCATACCGCACACAGGTGGTTTTAAAAGGAGTCTTCTTTTTGTACTTGTTTCTTTTACGGTACTGCTTGTCGTGGCATGGTTTAACGTGATACCGTTCTCACGTTACATTCTCACACCTTTCTACTTATTGATTAAGGTGATAGAAAAAATCGTGAATATATTTATATAGATGAGGAATGGCAAGACATGAAAGTAGGGTTTATAGGAACCGGCAAGATGGGCGAGGCTATAATTGCAGCGCTGACGGCGAGCCGGGGTACATATAGGATATTTGCATGCGAGGTAGATGCTGAACGAGCAAAGACCATAAAACGCCGTTACGCGATTAATGTCTACAAACGAAGCGTTTCCGTTTTAGAAAGCACAAATATCATATTCCTGGCGGTCAAGCCTCAGGATCTCGACGCGGTTCTAAAGGAGATGGCACCCAGCATCACCAAGGATCATCTTTTCATTTCAATTGCGGCAGGGAAGACAATAGCTCACATGAACTCGATTATTCGCAAGGGCAAAGTAGTAAGGGTGATGCCGAACCTTGCCACTCTTGTATCAGAAGGCATGAGCGTTTTCTGCAAGAGCAAGCGCGTAACCGCACAGGATAAGAAGATGGTGGTATCGTTGCTGTCCTGTTTCGGGAAAGTCCTCGAGCTACCCGAAGCCAGGTTCGATGCTGTCACGGCTCTCAGTGGTTCGGGACCCGCGTTTTTTGCCTATTTAATGGATCTGATGGTAAACGCAGCAGTTGAGGAAGGATTGGAGAGGAAGGACGCTCTCCTTATGGCCGAGCAGACAATGCTCGGAACGTCCAAACTGTTGATTGAGAACAATCTTGATCCTCAGGAGCTGATTGATGCGGTCTCTTCGCCAAAAGGAACGACGGCGGCTGGCATGACCCGTCTTAAGAATCAGGAAGTATCCAAGATTATAAGCCGCACGATAAAAGCCGCCGCCAAACGCTCTAAAGAACTCAGCAAGTAGTTGACCATTCGTTGTCCGAAATCTTTTCGAACAACGTCTAGCTATTGTTATTTCTTGGCAGCAGCAGCTTCTTTAATAAGGTTGCTGGCTATAACTTCACGCTGTATCTGGTTGGTACCTTCGTAGATCTGTGTGATTTTTGCGTCACGCATCATCTTCTCGACAGGATACTCTTTCATGTAGCCGTAACCGCCAAGTATCTGCACAGCGTCAGTTGTCACCTTCATGGCGACGTCAGAGGCGTAAACCTTAGCCATTGCAGATATCTTGGAAATGTTTTTGGCACCTGAATCGATGTGGCGTGCTGATGCATAGGTCAGGTGTCTTGCGGCTTCGACTGCTGTAGCCATATCCGCCAGCATGAACTGTACCCCCTGGAAAGATGAGATCGGTTTGCCGAACTGAACTCTTTCACGGCTGTAGCGTACAGCTTCGTCGAGTGCGCCGGTAGCTATACCAAGAGCTTGAGCAGCAACTCCGGGGCGAGACATGTCCAGCGTCTTCATGGCTACAATAAAGCCCATGCCTTCTTTAGCGATAAGGTTTTCCTTGGGTATCCGGCAGTCCTGAAAGACCAGCTCGCTGGTAACGGATGCTCTTATGCCCATTTTGTTTTCCTTTTTGCCGAAGGTAAATCCGGGCGTGTCCTTGTCGACGATGAAAGCACTTGCTCCGCGTGCGCCTTTGGCCTTGTTGGTCATGGCGATCACGGTATATATTTCTGCTGCACTGCCGTTGGTGATCCACTGTTTTGTCCCATTGAGCACATATTCGTTTCCGTCGAGTACCGCAGTGGTCTGAATGGCGCCTGCGTCACTACCAGCATTGGCTTCAGTAAGGCCGAAAGCGGCCAACTTGGTTCCTGCGGCGACATCCGGCAGATACTTCTTCTTCTGTTCGTCTGATCCATAAAGTACGATAGGATATGTTCCGAGACTGGTTGCGAAGAGGCAAAGCGCAATGCCTCCGCATACCTTGGAAAGTTCTTCGACCGCTACAACACCGTCCATTACGCCGCCGCCCATGCCGCCGTATTCTTCTTCTAGGGCTATTCCTGCGAGATCTGCGTCGGCAAAGGCCTTCATGACATCCCATGGAAACTCGCCTGTTTCATCAAATTCTTCTCTAACCGGCTTAATCTTCTCTTCGCCGATCTGCTGGCACAGCTCTTTGATCATCAACTGTTCTTCGGTATATCCGTAATCCATTATCTGTCTCCTATATAATCAACATAATTGAGGGACATCCTATTGGCGCGTGCCTAAAGTGTCAAGCAGTTAGCAGAATCAACTCCAGCCATAAATCAGATTCCGCAACCGATCAAACAAATATCGGCCATCTTTTCGTGCCCCGATCCCGCGAGCCTTTTCGTTCACCACGGCAATCACCCCGGTACGGCCATATATTTGGAACCGTTGGCCCTTTATTAACCTTATGGACATTAAGTAGATAATAGTGTAGTTTAGTAACAGAAGAAGCAAACAAGGAGAAACCAGATATTATGAAGAAAATACTGATTAGTTTATTGCTGTTTATTGTTGTTGCATCGTTCTCTCAAGCGGAAGAGGGCAGAGACGCCAGCGGTACGATTAATAAAATGTTGAAAGAACTGGGATATAAAGTCCAAATGACCCAAAGCGGCAACTTCATGTTGGATTTTGATCTTCGGGACAGCAATAATCAGCCGACCGGCAGAAGCCACAGAGTGATTATCAATAAAACCACACAAAAATGGGGGGCCCTGGAGGTGATCAATATAATGGCAACGGTCATGAAGTCTAAGACGGAATTCGATTCGGTCAAGGCAAGTCAGCTTCTGATAGAGAACAGTGTTGAGAAATTTGGTAGATGGGAAATAATCAAAAGCGATGCTGGCTACAGACTGATGTATGTGGTCAAGCTCTCCGTGCGCGACCCGACGTCGGCCATGAAGAAAGCCATCCTAAACGTTTTTGGGCGAGCCGATGCCATGGAGAAACTCTGGACGGGCAAGGATGACTTTTAGAAATACACTTTCTATTAAATTTCTTATGGCGACCTGCACCTGTCTGACAATATTTTTCACGATGTTTAATATGGCCGCGTCCATGGACGACATGCTCACGGAAACAAAGACAAAAGCGCAGACCATATATAAGGTCATACAATTTGTCGGCTTTCCGGAGAAGTCATTCAGCTCTCCCTCGCAACCCATTGCCGTTTGCGTGCTGGGTTACGACTCGTTTGGCAAAATACTTGATTACGCCTTTAAAGATAAAAAAGTCGACGGCAGAGCGCTTAATATCATCCGTGTCCGAAACTTTAAAACCCTGAAAAAGATAACGGAGTCGTATCAGGTGATCTACATCACTAAATCGCTTCGAAAGGAAGTGCCAACTATACTCGCGCATTTGATGGGGAGTAATTGCCTGATCATGGGCGAGTCGCCTGATTTTTGTCAGCAGGGCGGAATGATACAACTTAAAGTGTTGGCAAAAAAAGCACGGTTTAATATCAACACTACCGCTGCATGGCAGGAAGATCTTAAAATAAGTTCTAACCTTCTCAAACTTGCTACTATAGTCAAAACGGAGCCATTGATCAGCAAGACCAGGAATTAAAGGTTACCGATGAAATCCCTCAAGGACCTTTCTATTAAATATAAGGTCATGAGCATCATGATGCTCGTGAGTGGGGTCTCTCTTCTGCTAGCTGGCGGCATTTTACTTCTTGTTGAAACCAAATCATTCAAAAAACGATATATCACTAATCTTTCAACGATTTCCGAAATCATAGGAGCTAACAGCACTTCTGCGCTTTTGTTTGACGATAAGGAAGCGGCGCGAACCACGCTGTCAGCGCTTGCCAGGCAGAAAACATTTACCGAGTGCGGAATTTATCGTCCGGACGAACAACTTTTCGCCCGTTACGTAATGCAAGGCCACAAAAGAGAACTGCCGCCGAATTTTCGGGCGCCTGGCACATATTTTGAAGGCGGCAAATTAATCCATTTTTCGTCCATCATCTGGAAGGGCGAAACCATGGGCATGGTGTACATCTGCACGGATATAGGTGAACTCCAGGAGCGTGTGAAACAATATGCAGGAATAACCTCAACCATATTAATAGTCGCGCTATGCGCTGCTGTCTTACTGTCACTTTGGTTGCATAGAATTGTTTCTTCGCCGGTTCTTCAGCTTACAAACGTCGCCTACACGATTGCGGCCGAGCAGGATTATTCCATTAGAGTGCCTCTCAGCGAAAGTCATGATGAACTCGGTATTCTCGTGAGAGTCTTTAACCAGATGCTCGAACAAATACAGGAACGTGACAGCGCTCTACAAAATGCCAGAGACGAGCTCGAAGTCAAAGTGGAAGAGCGTGCAAAGGAAATACGAGAGATGAGCCAGATGCTCAAGGGTATTATTACAAACATGCCTGTCGTTGCATTTAGAATCAATGACAAGGGTGAGTTTACCGAAGCCATCGGAAAAGGTCTACAGCGGCTGGGGCTCAGATCGGGTGAAGTGGTAGACCAAAGCGCATACAACATATATCCGAACCTGGCAACATATATGGATAATGCCAAGGCAGGGACTATGACTTTTTGTGAAGTAACGGGAGTACATGATGGTGAACACTGGTGTTTTTCCAGTTATTTCTTTCCTGACGACGACAGGCCTGGACATATTGTAGGATTCGCGCTGGATATAACAGAGCGCAAACGTGCCGAAGGACACGAGAAGATTTTGCAGGACCAACTGATCAGGGCGGAACGAATGAGATCGCTGGGTGTTCTCGCCGGCGGAGTCGCGCATGACCTGAATAATATTCTAGGTTCCATGCTCATGTTGCCGGAACTTATCAAAGATGATGTGCAGAAAGAAATCGGCGAAGGCAACGAGAACCTTGCAGAGTCAATGAAGGATCTAAGCACCATTGAATCATCCGCTAGAAGAGCATCCGCGATTATCAAAGATCTGATGACACTCGGGCGACGTGGTAAATATCAGAAAGTTCCCATGAGCCTTAATGTCGTCACTCAGAAATACACAAAATCCCATGAATTTGAAGCCCTGAAGAAGCAATTCCCACATATCAATATTACAAAACGCCTGTCACGTAAGATTAGCTTTACCAACGCTTCAGAATCACATTTCACCAGAGTTATTTCTAATCTGGTTCGCAATGCCTGCGAGGCCATTCCGGAATCAAAGGGAGTAGTGCGGATGCAAACTTCGAATATCACGCTCAAAGAACCGCTTATTGGGTACGAAACTATTCCCGCCGGTAAGTATGTCCTGTTTTCGGTGTCGGATAATGGCGCAGGTATTGCCGCCAGACATTTTGAGAAGATATTTGAACCATTCTTTACCAAAAAGAAAATAACTGGCCGCAGCGGTAGCGGGCTTGGGCTTTCGGTTGTGCATGGTGTCGTCAAGGATCACGATGGATATCTGAATGTCACCAGTGTTCCGGATAAGGGAACCAATTTCCAGCTTTATTTTCCGACTACAGAAGCCACCGCAGAAGATGAGAAAGAGCTGGTTAAAGAAGCTCTGCGAGGCGGAGCGGAGTCTATCCTTGTTGTTGATGATGAGGTATCGCAGCGTCAGCTCGCCAAGAGATCACTCGAAACGATGGGCTACACGGTAACAACTGCCGAGAACGGTCATGACGCGCTCGAGAAGATAGGGGATGTTAAGAACGAGATATCTTCTTTCGATCTCGTTATCCTGGATATGATTATGGAAGATGATTTTGACGGGCTCACGACTTACGAACATATCCTGGAAAAATGCCCCGGCCAAAAAGTCATAATAGCAAGTGGTTATGCCCCAACCAGGCGGAGCCAGGCTGCGGTTGACCTGGGCGCGGTGTGGCTGGCAAAACCCTACGACAGTAGCGAGCTTGCCTCCGCCGTCAGAAGCAAGCTGGACGAAACTGCTTAACCAAAAGGTGTACAGAGTTCATTTTACTTTCACCCGTCCTATTCTCCTATAATAAGTCCCATAAGTCCTATCGGTCCTATGGGGTTCTATCACTCCCGGGCATCAAGTCCCATTTTCTTCACTTTGGGTGCTATGACGAATCTGCAGTAGGACGCATTAGGATTATTACGAAAGTAGTCCTGGTGGGATACTTCTGCCTTGAAAAATGGTTTTGCTTTGGTGACTTCCGTGACAATCGGATCTTTTAATTTGCGCTGATGTTTTCTGATGACTTTTTGAGCTGTCTGCTTCTGTGCCTCGGTATGATAAAAGATCACCGACCTGTATTGTGGACCCACATCGTTACCCTGTCTGTTGACGGTTGTTGGGTCGTGGACTTTCCAAAACACTTCCAGCAGTTCTTCATACGATACTCTGGCCGGGTCATACACAACCTGGGACACCTCGGTATGACCAGTCTTTCCTGAGGAGACGCTCTTATAATCGGCATCTTCCGTTGTCCCTCCCATATATCCTACCTGCACATCCTGAACCCCGGCCATAAGTTCAAACACCGCCTCTGTGCACCAGAAACAGCCGGCACCGAAAGTGGCTGTCTCTGTTTTCTGAAAATCAAGAGCAGCTGAATTTATGCAATACCTCAGTTCGGTCGGCTTTGGCCCGTCATTAAATACATGGCCCAGATGCCCGTCGCATTTACTGCACAAGATCTCCGTCCTTCTCCTGCCAAGGCTGTCATCTACCTGCTCCTTGACCGCGTCATCTTTCGCCGGCTGGTAATAGCTTGGCCAGCCGCAACCGGAATCAAATTTGTTCTCAGAGCTAAACAACTCCTGTCTGCAACCCCTGCATTTATAAACACCATCTTCCTTATGTTTGTCATATTTTCCGGAGAATGCCAGCTCCGTACCCTTCTTTCTCATAACACGGAACGCTTCTGGAGAAAGCACTTCTTTCCACTCTTCCTCGGTCTTTTTTGTATTATCATTCATCTTCGACCTCCCCGCCGACTCGCCCATCGAGCAAGACATTGAGACACAAAGCGAGACAGTCAAAATCATCACTTTCTTGACAATAGCTGTTATCGCTTTCATTTCATCACCATCATATATCAAAAGCATAAACTATTCCAACCTCTTGTCGTCTGCGCCTATTGCCTATTGCCCATTGCCTATTGCCCATTGCCTATGCTACAAAATCATATGGACGCGCCACAAAATATTATAACTGCCATATTCTGGATTCTCGGAGGACTGGGTCTTTTCCTTTACGGAATCGATATTATGGGCAGGTCTCTTCGGAAAGCCGCCGGGTCGGCAATGAGAAAAGGTATTGGTGTTGTCACCCGAACACGATTTCACGGACTTGCAACAGGTGCTGTTGTTACAGGCTTGCTTCAAAGTTCCAGCGCATCAACCGTGATGGTAGTGGGTTTCATCAGCGCGGGACTCTTGTCATTCCCTCGATCGATCAGCCTCATTCTCGGTGCCAATATAGGTTCGACCCTCACGTCGCAAATAACGGCTTTCAAAATTGACACTCTGGCTGTTCCGCTTATCGGTATCGGTTTTCTAATAAGCTTCATTTCCAAGAAGCGCGTATGGCGTCAGCTCGGCAAAGCCGTCATGGGGTTCGGCATGCTCTTTTTCGGCCTGATGCTTATGAAGTTAGCGGTCACTGGATACAGTGAAAACATTAAAAGTTGGCTTGAAGCATCGGTAGCCGGTGAATTCTGGGGTCAGCTTATAGCATTCTTAATCGCGATGATTGCAACCGCCATCATTCAAAGCAGTGCTGCCACGATTGCGATGATTCAGACGTTGGCCGTTGGTGGTGCCATTGCTAATATAGAAATTGCCATACCAATGATTCTTGGAGCGCAAGTCGGTACATGCATAACAGCAATGCTCGCCTGCTTGCAGGCGTCCAAGTCAGGAAAGAAAGCTGCGGTCGCGCATTTGCTTTTCAATACTATAGGTGCCTTGATTGCCGTTGCGGCCTTCAGGATATATGCAAATGTTATTCCACTTACTTCGGATTCCATCGCGCGCCAGATTGCCAATGCGCATATGGCAATTCAGACTATTAATGCCATGTTGTTTCTGCCTTTTACCCGTTATTTTGCTGGATTGGTCAATCTGGTAGTGCGCGGGGAAGACAAACTCGATGCTGCGCCCGCATTTCTTCATCAGGCCGACATTAAGACACCCGAGAAGGCTTTCAATAATGTGCATCATGAGATTCAACGGATGTGCTCCATCTGTATGGAAATAACAAGAGACGCCATAAATGCTTTCTTCAGTGACGACGAAATGGCTGAGGAGATGGTTCTTAAGAGGGAAGAGCTGACTGATGACCTTTATGATAGTATTGTCGATTATGTGTTGGAGACTTCAGCATGCGCCATACCCACCGAGCTTGCGAGACGTCCTCCGGCATTGATGCAGATTATGAACGATGTTGAGCGCATCGGAGATCACGCAGAAAACATCATAGAATTAAGCCAAGCATACAGTAACAAGAATATCCGTCTGAGCGAAGACGCTCGTACAGATATTCGTACACTACTGGCAATAGTAGAAGATATGGGTCAACGAGCAATCAAACTTTTTGATGAAGCGGACGAACACAGTGTAAATGCAGTCCTGGATTTGCATGAGAGAGTAAAAGCCAAAACTCTGGAATTATTAAAAAAGCATGAAGATCGATTAGTCGATGGAGAATGCACGGTCATTTCCGGCATTGTTTTCACCGATATGATCACGAATCTTCGTCGCATTTCTAACCACTTACGTAATGCCACCACAGTTCTGGGTCATTATCCAGCCGAACCTGATCTCTCGGAAATATAAGAGGGGTAGGTTAATAAAAGGTTTTCTCATTGCCGTGAGATGTTTGCCGTGGTAGAGTTCCGGCCAATTCACAAAGTTTTATAATAACAGGAGATAGAGTATGGAAAAATATTTAGTGATGTTAATGGCGGTTTTGGTTGTATCAGCTGGCTGCGTGACAGGTGGCTGTGCTAAGAAAAAAGACTGCTGCGGCACATGCCCCAAAAGTGCTAAAAAAGAATGTGCCGGCAAAGCAAAATCCGCTACATGTGACAAAGCCAAGGCGGGCGTTACATGTCCTGTGGGTAAGAAATCATGCCCGGCTGGTTGCACAAAACCTTGTTGCGCTAAGAAGGTAGTGGCTAAGAAAGAGCTGACCGAAGCGCAGAAGACGAAAACAGATGCTGAAGCGAAAAAATAATATTTCTTTTTCAGAATGACAAAGAAACAAAGAACGTCAAATAAGAAGCCCGGCCCTCCGGTCGGTCTCTTTTTCCTCATATTTCTGGTCGGAGGCGCAATTGCCGCCCTGCATTTTACCGGCAAGCTCAAGCCGATTCTCGATTCCATTGGCAAGAAAAAGCCGATTCCTGTGCAACAGCCAGTTGTCACCAAGCCTGCTCCGGTTGTTACCAAACCTGCTCCGGTTGTTACCAAACCTGCGCCTGTCAAGAAACCTGTGGCCAAAGTCGTTGAAAAGTCCGTGGAAAAGAAACCCGAGCCGGTCAAAAAAGTGTCCAAAGAAGACGCTGTGGCAGAAGTATACCGTAAGCGGTTTAAGGCACCGAGAGTAGGGCACCCCGTTACGGTCACATTGAAAGGCAACGTTAAGAAAACCGGCACATTACTCAGCATGGACGAAGAATCGTTACGGATGAAAATCGGCAAGATCGAAATGACACTTTCCAGAAACCAACTCGCGCCGGTCGGTCTTGCGCGTTGCTACGAAGACGAATACGTAAAATACATGGTCGCAAAATATCAGCGCCGTGAAAAGGCTCTGGCGTATCAAAAAGCACAAAGCAAGAAACTCAATGATGCGTACGCAAAATTCATGGCGTCACGCGGCAAAAAACTCAATGCCAGCCCCAAGCCCGGCGCAAAACAATCGATTGAAGATGTTGATTTCAAAAAATGGATGGAAGAAAACGGCCAGACCGATCTGCTGAAAGCCCGCCAGGAACGCGTAGCGGCATACGAAGCAGAACGCAAAAAAGCCGGCCGCGCCCACTAAGCTCGTTGTTCGTCGTTCGCCCTCCCGTAGCCCAGCCCCACTGTCCTATCATAAGTGTCCCATAGGCCTCCTATCGGTTCCATCAGTCCTGTCGCATGTCCTGTTGGTCCTATGGGGTCCTATAGGCCCTGGGCACTTCCGTGTAAGGTTTATCCTTACACGGAAGTCAGGGAAACCCCTACAAAAAAAATCAGGGTGTTACCCTACAGACAAGCCACACAGTCTTGTTGTAATCTACTGCGCATGAAGTCACCTCTGACAACTGTAACTGCATGGATCGAATGGAAGAAACTCTGCGCATTGGATCTGTGCTCTCAGGAAACTGTGTCTGCCTTGCGATCATTTACAAAACTTCGTTTTGAAAGATTGCTTAACCGTTATTACCACGAAACCTCACAGGCACCTGACAATCCCTGGCATCTGTTTGAGACGCATATGACCGTCACTCAGACCCGGCAGGGTAAATGCTATAAAGACTGGCTCTTTGCCCGACTGGAACATTCCTCGGATTCGGATATCAATGTGCTGGAGGGTGGGGCATCCCTGATCATGCGCGATGTTGTCAGAGAATATCTTCGACAGGAATGCACAAGACCTAAGACGATTTCTCTTGATAAAACACTGAACAATGAATTCTCTGCCTGCACGCTACTGGATTTGCTCGCCGCGGAACAGGATACTATTGATGCAGTATGTCTTTTGGAATACGAGAACCGGGCCGCCAGCCATGTAGAGAAACTCATGCCGAATCTAACAGAGCGCGAAAGTATCGCGCTGCTGGCCAAATATATGGGCATTTCCCTGGTACACCCTCGTGTACTGAAAGTTGCCGGATGCAAACCAACCGCCTTCACTCAGACATATCTTAAATTTGTGCAGAAAGTGGCCCGGCAAATCCGGATTAAATATGCAGGAGAAGACACACAATCCATGCTGACGTTGGCATTGATGGTATTAAGGCAAATAAAAAGTCTGAATTTCGAACAGAAAAAAGCGAAGCAACCGCGTATAATTCTCTTTATGTTTCAAGACAAAGAAGGGATGAAAGACCTCAATAGCCATGAAATTACCGAAACTGAACTTGAAGCCTGCATCTGATCAGCAGAAACATCGTCTTGCCAGATGGCTGGAAGAGTGGGAGCTCTTTCGCCACATCGACGAAGGCGCGCGCAATATAGAAGCAGATATACCTTTCCCCAGCGGCAAGAGATCTATAGTCGGCTCCGGCAAAAACAGTGAAGTGATTGCTGGGCAAATAAGACTATTCTTTCCCGGGCTACTGCCAGGAACATCCAGACCATTGTACTTTGCTGTTCTTGATGTTGACGAGCGTGGGTCATGCCTTCTTGCTCCATTCGGTCGTTTTGCGGAACCATGCCTGCCTGATGAATATCTGACAGGTCGGAAAGTTTCCTGTTTGCGCGTACTCTGTTTCTGGAATCGGCTATATTTACCTGTCAATATCGTTGGCAACAGCTGGTTTGCCGACATGTTGTCACCTGCAGAAAGATGGAGCATCTTATCTGTGCTGGAACATATTACCGCCGGCTTTCCTTTAGCGAAACATCTTGCGTCCCTGCTCGGCCCGCCATGTTGGCATCCTGCCGACCCGCGCAGGGACTATATTGCAGAAGAATCTGACCTTATCCAGACACTTCAACGCTTCTCTCAAAGGGAAACTATACAATATCCCGAACATAAGCCCTCACAACGCAAAGCAGCCGAAGACCACGATGAGTATGAATAATTCCATGTCCCATATGCCCTGTCAGTCCTACGGGGGCTTATTACTCCCGGGCCCGCTCCCAAAACTTTTTTCACTTTTTCGCGAACTAAACACCGTTCGTTTCCTTTATGTATACGGACACATGAATGTCCAGAAAGGAAGGTAGCATGCAAAACGAGCAGAATAAGGGCGGTGCTCAGGTGCTTTTTGAAAAGGCATCCGAGGACCTGAACGAAAAACTGACAGCATGTAGAGATAAAAACGCAGGGTACAAGAAAGAAGGAAAGAAAATCATGAGTAACTTCAACAGAGTAGTACTAATGGGCAGGTTAACACGTGACCCCGAAGTCAAAGAAATCGCACCAGGCCGATCGGTTGCCGATATGGGATTGGCTGTTACGGAGAAATACAAGGACAAGACTGGTGAGTTCGTGGAGAAAACCTGTTTTGTCGATATTGTCGCCTGGGGCAGGCAGGCGGAAACATGTGGTGAATACCTGAAGAAGGGTTCGCCTGTGCTGGTAGAGGGGCGTTTACAGCTGGACCAGTGGACGAACAAGGAAGGGCAGAAGCGCAGCAAGCACTGCGTCAAGGCTGACCGCGTACAGTTCCTGAACGGCAAGCCGAAGGAAAACGCGGAAAATCCGGAACCCGGTACAGCAGAAGCCGAAGCATTGCCGTTCTAGGGGAGGGGAATAGGACGCATAGGCCCGTCCGCCAGAGTGCTTGCATCCCGAACTTGTTTCGGGGCTCGTAGAGCGGCGGCGGGACCTATGGGTTCCAACAGCAAAGGAGAAGACTATGCAAGCAACAGAACAACTTTTGGCTTCGCACGGTGGATTCAGAAACTTGCAGTCGTGTAGGGCTACAGAGATCACCAGCAGGCCCAGCAGGTACGTAACTTGGCCTGGGAAAAGAATAAGACCTGTGCGACCTACAGGACCTATGCCTCGTTCTACAAACCGTAGTCTGTGGTCTGTAGTCCGCAGTCGGATCACCTAGATCCCAATCCCTTCCCATTTCCGTCGACGCCACATTACGGCATAAACAATTCCGCCTATGGCTTTGTATGTCAATTGTGCGATCCAGATACCGGTGAGACCCATGCCTAATATTGGCCCGGCTATGTATGCTAGAGGAACGTACAATCCCCATTGAAGTAGAATAGACGTGAACATGACGCGTGTATTATCGCCGGCGCCCAGCAAAGCTTTGGAGCAAACGATCATAACAGCTTCAACACCTAAAATAAAACCGGTCATCTGCAATGGTAATTTCCCGACCGCTAATACCGCTGAATTTTCTGTAAAAAATACCAGAAGTCTTTCCGGGATAAACATCATTGGCAGGCCAATCAGCACAAGTATTGATATGGCAATCCCCATGACTTCCCAGCCCCATCGTTCGGCATCGTCCGGATCTTTTCTGCCCAACGCCTGGCTCACAAGAGATGTTGCGCTTAGGCCCATGCCTATACCTGGTAATATTCCAACAAGAAGAAGCATGGATATTATCTGTGAAGCCGCCAGCTCCATTGTCCCCACAAGCCCGATAATAAATATCACGGCAAGCAGGCCGCCCGCATAGCAAATGTGCTGTACTGCAACAGGTATTGTCAGCTTGATGATAGCCCTGTACATTTTCCTGTCGGGGTTTCTCTGCAAGAATCCGTTAGGTCTGGCAGTGATCAAGCCCATGACGAAATACATTATTGTTCCACAGAACATCGATATCGTAGAAGCTATACCGGCGCCAAGGGTTCCATACACCGGCGAGCCCAGATGCCCGAATATAAATACCCAGTTAAAAAAGATGTTCAGCACATTCATGGCAATCAATATGCACATATAATACTTTGATCGATTTGTCCCGTTCCAGAAACCGGCAAAAGAGAAGTTTATACCCATTGCAATAATTGCAATCAGACGCGACTGTAGATAGGGTCCTCCTAAACGAACTACTTCAGCATCATGATTGATATAAGGGAAGATATAAGGTGTCAGGATAAACAGCAGTGCGGCAATAGGTATGCCGGCAACAAGAGACAAGACAAGCCCGCCGTTCAATGGTATCGCCGTAATCTCAGGTTTACCTTCACCCAGCCGCCTTGCCGCCATCGACTGAACCGCTGTCGAGAAGCCTATAACATAGGCGCCAGCCAGGAAACTACACAGTCCGCCAACGCCGACAGCCGCTATAGCTGTTGGACCCAGCCGCCCGACCATTGCAATATCAACCAGATTCAGGACGTTCTGCGACATCATTCCTGCCATAATCGGCAAAGACAACACCATGATTTTCTTCAATCGTTCCATCCAGCGACAGTACAGACATATCCATCGGCTTTCAATGTCCGTCAATAAAAATTTAACACACACGCATGGTTGCCGAGATAGACGGCGAATGGGTTCGGTGAGTGATAAGCGTAAAAGCAATTTCCTATCAGTCAGTCAGCGATGAGGAGAGGTGCGACCGCCATCCAGACTTTCTTGATGAGTTTAATCAGGTTATGCGTCTGCTCTGTGCTAACAGTATATGCAGGCTAACACCAGTTCATATCATCACGCGGATTTAATCTACGCATGAAGAGACTGTTGTTGGCTACTTCATCATTGGTAATTTTCATCCTTTTGGAATCCCACTCGAGTGTCCTGCCGGGATGCATAAGAGCTATATCACCCAAAACGATGATTTCTGACAGTGGACCCGCGTAGTCAAACGGTGACATCGCTGTATCTTCCCCTTTACAGGCAAGAGTGAAATTTTGGAGATGACCTTTGCCCTCGCAACGAAACGCTGTCCCATTTGCTTTACCTGTTTCCTGCATTTTGACTTCCGGTATGATGCGACCACCCTGACTGTGACTTCCTGCTATGATCGAAGCGCCTTCACCGACCAGAACTGAGCCACTAGACTGAATTCTAGAGTTTCGCCCCTCCTCCATGTGTCTCGGACGCGGAGCATTTCTTGTGGAAGCGCCTAAGTAGAACTTCATGATCACCGGGGGCATTTTTCCGCGTGCGGGGAATTTCCAGGTAACAACACCGCCGTCAGGCGGCAAAGACCATGGCTTGGCGGGTGTTATGACATCCGCTCTCACGCTCAGCGGAACCTTAAGATCCAACGAGTAGTAAGCCGGATCCAGAATATGTGCACCCATGTCACCGACGCTGCCGCTGAAGTGGTTGTATTTTACCCATTCACGGTTTATGTAACTACTGCTGAATGGAATTTCACCGGCTCTGTTCAGGTAAAGGTTCCAATCCAAGTCGGCTGGAACCTTGCAGCCCTGAACAATCGCCTTTTCTGTCGCATAACACTTTGTCGAGTAAGCGAAGACCTCTTTTATATCGCCAATGGCTCCGGCCTGAACCCAGTTACGTATATTCGCGGAACTACTGCTAGAATGCCCTTGGTGCCCCATCTGAGTCACCACATTCAGCTTCTTCGCCTCTTCAGTAAGCAGGCGAACTTCGTTGAGAGTGTGACATAGTGGTTTCTGGCAATACACATGCTTGCCCCTGTGCATGGCATGCATTGATATCGTGTAGTGATTATGTTCTGGTGTTGCAACACATACGGCATCTATTTCCTTGCCGATCTTGTCAAACATCACCCTGTAATCTTTCCATAATTTTATGCCTTGCAAGTTCTTCACATCCTTGATCTGCTCCTTGTGCCATCCTTCATGAACATCACAAAGAGCAACAATATTGTCGGTGCTGGACAGTGAGCGCGCGTTGGCCGTGCCCTGCTTACCAACACCTATGACAGCAATATTGAGTTTGCTGTTCGGCGACGGGCCCGCCTTGAGAATGTTGAACGGCGCGGCTCCGAATGCCGTGCTGGCTAGTGTTGTCTTGAGAAATGATCGTCTTTTCATTATTTTTCCTTTATTTTCATTGGGCTGTCGTCACACTCAAAGTCACCTGCGGCATACTGTATGCCGTTGAGGATGAACTGCAGAAGGACGGGGTTTTCAAAACTCTGGGCGTTATGGGACGGGCTGCAGTAAAAGACCCGGCCTTTGCCGTATTTTTTGATCCAGGCCACATAACGTTTCTCCGATCTGACGATTTTGGTCTTGTTGCCGCAGTTCAGGTTGGTGGTATCCATTTCCAGAAGAGGTCGGAAGTTTTTATCTTTATACGCGTTATTAAACAGGTAGGGCTCGTCCTTATGTACTAGCGGCTTGCCATCAAATGGTTTGAGCAGTGGGTGCTTAGGGTCGACGACTGTACAGGTTATTTCCTGCTGTGCGGGGTGGAAAGCAAATGATCCGCCGAGCATCTTGCTGAATTCGGCTGAGTTGTTTTGCATAGCAATGCCGCCGTGCATAGCGACGAGGCCGTTGCCGTTGGCGATGTGATCAATAAGACTCTTCTCAAGCGCCGCGGCTTTTTCCTCGTTCTTCGTGACGTCCCAGAACATATCACGCTTTTTCCCGTCGGAGCAGGTATTGTTGAGGATGATGATATCGAATTGCTTGATGGTATCAGGTTCGAACATCTTGACATCATCGCTCTCGACTACTTCGTATGCCCCGCTCTTGGTACCGAGCGTTTTGATTATGGCGGCGGTATGCGGGGTCACCCAGTGCTTGAATCCTGTCATCCGAGAGAAGACAAGTGCCTTGCGTTGCCTTAGCGGTGGTACGGTTGGCTTTTCCGGCGCTATTTTCTCTATCTTAGCGATCCATTCAGGTGTCACTTTGAAGGCACTCAGAGAAGTAGACTTTTTCGGTATGGTTTCGGAATAATCTTTCCACAACTTCTCAGCCTGTTCGGAGGAGATTTTCCCATCGTAGATAAAGAGTCTGTAGTGTCTGATATGTTTCTTTTTGGGCTGGATGGTCAGTGATTTATCCTTGACCGGGTTGAAGTTCACGAATATCGCACCGTTGTGTGTCTTTGGGTCCCATGTACGGAGTTTCTCAGGGTGAGCGTGGTTATCCGGCCGGCTCATCATCACAACGCCCCCGGTATTGTCATTCTCTGTTGCGCCTTCGACACGCACCCACTTTGCTTTGGTAAAGTTTGACTTAGTGTAGTCCTTGCCCTCACTGGTGAGAACGGTGCTGTTGTCATTGTTCCATGCGTGAGTCCCTCTGAGGCAAAATCCGCTGTAACGGTGTTTGGTGACTTCAAGCGGTTTGTCGCCGACTACTTCATGAATGATCTCGAGGTCGAGGAAGTAACCGTTGGCCGGCTTGTCGATAATTTTTGAGACCGTCGCATTAAGCGTCTCGTTAATAAGTATTTTTGGGCCGTCGGGCGCTTTGCGGTCGATGTATACGCTTTTAGCAGTGAAGCCGTCCTTGGTCAGCTTGCTTTCCTTTGCCTCGATAATGCCGTCGCCTTTCTGCAATTCCCAGCAGAGTACTTTGCGGCCTTCGGTTGCGACATACTTCCAGGGCCACCAGAGGCCGAAGTGATGAAGGTGATCCTTAGGCTGAAGGTCGGTTACGGCAAAGCCGGATGGCGTCTTTATCGGATGAAAAAAGTTGCTGCCCTTGAACTTGTCGCCGCCGTTCGGCTCGCTCATAGGCTTTGCCTGATAGCTGATCAGCTCCTTGCCGTCGACTTTAACTGAAAGTGTTTCGTTTGCCCTAGCCTGACTGCCAATCAGCAAGATAAACAATAATAAACGTTTTGTCATATTTGCGCCTCTTGCTTGAATGCTGTTATATTTTCCGTGCTCACATCCGGCGGCATACCGCCACCACATGATAGTATCACACGAGTCTGATCATCAGTAGAGTTTAACGACTCCCGGACAGCTTTTTGTACGTCATACGAGCTGCCTCCGGCCAGTACGTCGCGTGGTGGTATGTTTCCAAGAAGTGTGACTTTGTTGTCTGTCCATTCCTTCATCGCCGTCAGGCTGTGGTCGAATGCGAAGTTGAATAGGTTGATTCCGATCTCCGGGAGGAACGGCGAGCACACCTTGCCTGGTGCGTCGTTGTGGAAGAATTTGACCTTTGCATCAAACGCACCGTAGATCTCTTTAAGGCAGGGCAGGGCATACGAGCGGAAATCATCCTCTCCGATGAAACCGACTATATCGTCGAGAATGAATATGCCGTCAATTGACGGGAAGGCTTCTTTCTGGATTTTTATCCACTTCACTGTAAACCCTGTGATGATCTCCAGCAGCTTTTTGCACTCTTCAGGATCGGTATACATGGCCATGAGGAATTCAGTATTGCCCATGAGGAAGGAGGCAAGGTTCAGAGGACCGCGTGATACGGCAAACTTTATTTCATGGCCTTCGGCATTGATGGTCGGCTCGTGCTTCTTCAGTCGCTCAATGACTTTCGAGCAAAGGCCGCTTTTTAATGGGTCTGGTGTTTTGAGTTCGTTTATTTCAGAAGCATCATTGATGATCTTTTCGGCGAATGGCAGCTCATTGTCGTGCCAGACGCATTCGCTTCCGAAGGCTGAGGGTTCGGTGCACATGCCGAATTCTGACCAGAAGCCGGGAAGGAAGATGATATCGGGGAATTCCCGGATGGCTTTGAGGTTGGCCTTGAGCCACTTATCGTCATCCTCGAAATACTCACGGATAGTCATGCCGGCCCAGTTAGGTAGCCATGGACTGTCGATGATGAACCCGACGGGCAGAGGAGATACCTCTTTCCCGTCAATAACATCAAGTAGCGTTGACCATTGTTTATTTGTCATGATGTTAAAGTAATTCGATTTCCACTTCCTGGCCTTTGCGTTCTGCTGACAGATACGCGCAGTAGATCGTCATTATACAATCCGCGCCGAGGCTGCTGTCGCATTCGACCGGGTCGCCGTAGGCTACGGTGCGATAGAAAGCCTCCATCTCCTGGGGGTAGCCTGTGAACCAGTCCTCATTGGGTGATGTAAACGCCCAGCCCTGTTTCGTGCAGGCTTTTTCCACGGTATAGATGTCCTTGAAGTTTGCATCGACCGGGTTGTAGGTTTGCATGGCTGTGTTCGGGTTGATATTGCAGAGGGTGCGGTGGTTGTTGGTGCAGACTTCAAGCTGGTTATGGATGCCGCCCATGACTATGTCGGAGGTCATTATGTCAGCGATGGTGCCGTCGCCGCAGTAGCCGGTCATCGGTTTTTCGAGAATGACGTATTTATCATTTTTCAGAACTTTTATTGCGAGTTCCTCGTGCGAGGCAACAAGTGTGCAGACATGTACTACATCGCAGTCGTCTATCAGTGAATCCACATCAAGGTAGGCTTTGATGTCGCGTGTCTTTGTGTATTCCTTGAGATGCTCTCCATTAATTGCGTAAGCACCCTGTACTTCTACGTTAGTGCCGTAAACTTTCTTTATGGCTTCAAAATGAAAACTTCCGGAGAACCCCGTCCCGATGATTCCGCTCTTTACGGTCTTTTTGTTGGTCATTTAGATGACTCCTTTTGCCCGGGATAAGTGTGTTGTAATTCCGAAAACCAATCACAGTTTAACGGAGAACACATTAATATGATAGACATACAGACCCAGCTTTGTCCAGCTGAAGATTGTAATATTTGTTCGAGACTGTCAAACCCGGCCCTGTCAAACCCGGCCCTGTCAAACCAATTTAGAAATGTCCCCATTCTTAACCATTTAGAAATGTCCTCTTTTGGACCTTCCGCTAAACTGTAGTCTTTGTATTTCCATGCTATGTGACCGGCTGCAGGCATCGGCCTGAA
>JAUUYL010000028.1 GCA_030590485.1 Lentisphaerota bacterium
AAACCAAATGCCTGGCAGATCCATACCTGTGTTTATCCATGAGGACTTATCGGGTGATGATAAATGGTTAGAGACTTTCCCTCCGGCTATTATCGTTTCAATCCACGCGCCCGCGAAGGGCGCGACTGCGGGATTCATTTATGCTCTACCGTTATGTGGGTTTCAATCCACGCGCCCGCGAAGGGCGCGACGTCCTGTATCATTAAGGTGGCTGGCGGCTTGGAACAGTTTCAATCCACGCGCCCGCGAAGGGCGCGACGGAATGAGGGCGTTACTCAGTCACTTGGGAAGCTGTTTCAATCCACGCGCCCGCGAAGGGCGCGACTATTGTTGTCCATGACGGCTGATGGATGATGATTGTTTCAATCCACGCGCCCGCGAAGGGCGCGACAAGAATACAATGCTTCTGTTGTTTCAGTAGCAGTGTTTCAATCCACGCGCCCGCGAAGGGCGCGACCCGAGATATGGACACACCAACAGACACAGGATATAGTTTCAATCCACGCGCCCGCGAAGGGCGCGACTGGGAAGACCAGGATGGTGCTAAGATTAATTACAGGTTTCAATCCACGCGCCCGCGAAGGGCGCGACTTCCCCGACAGACTCTTTTGCCCTGGATAGCTGTTTCAATCCACGCGCCCGCGAAGGGCGCGACTGATTGCTGGCCCATTGTCGCTCGTGATGGCCACAGTTTCAATCCACGCGCCCGCGAAGGGCGCGCAGGTGTTTCTTTATTGGATGCTTATGACCATATAGTTTCAATCCACGCGCCCGCGAAGGGCGCGACCCCTACGTATAACATGTTGCACTGGAAAAGCAAACAGTCGCTTTTGCGCGAACCTCACTTTATTCGGATGAAAAATATTATATTGTCAAAGATCGTGGTTGCAACACAATGCTATCTAACATGTTACAATCTGCGCGAACCTAACGGGGTTTTCGCCCGGTCTTCAGGTTCGCACTTATAATATCAAAGCATCGGATTCAAGGTTCGGAACATCTTTCGCTCCGTGATGCTCAACCTTCTTCCTCCATTTGGAACCAAGAAAATAGAAGCGGAGGCTATCCTCATCTTTTGAATATCTTTCCAGCAATTCCTGGCGCAATGCGACCCATTGAGCAGGATCCACGATACACTCAAACACAGAGTTCTGTACTCGCTGCCCGTAATTCTGACAAATCTTCGCCACCCTCCTTAACCTTCTTCGTCCGGCAGCATTTACTGTTGAAACATCATATGTCACAAGTACCATCATAATACTATTTCCAGATAAATGGCGGATATCCATCCAACTCGCCACGCAAATGCCGACTCATCAACTTAGCTTGAATGTGTGCTAATAGACCTACTGGCATCTTCTCTCCTGTATAAGGGTGAGTAATCTCATCCTGCTTTCTTTTCTGCCATGCAACCAACAATTCTTTCCGGTCAGAATCTTTCAAAACAACCGATCCGCTTTCGGAAAAATTAAAACTCTTAGAATTAATCTGCCCGCGATTAATAAGAGACAACACCAATCTGTCCGCCAGAAATGACCGAAACTCTTCCATGAGATCAAGAGCCAGACTAGGTCGTCCCGGCCGATCTGCATGGAGATAACCAACATACGGATCAAGCCCCACCCCCTCAAGAGCCGACCTGCAGTCATGCACAAGTAATGTGTAAACAAACGACAACAATGCATTAACAGGATCACGCGGCGGACGCCTGTTTCGGCCGTTCATTACAAAAAAATCCTTCTGTGTTGTAATTAAATGATCAAACACTTTGAAATAGCCTGCGGCTGCTTCCCCTTCAATACCTCGCAGTTCATCCAAATCTCTAAACACATCCATACGCCTTGCGTACTGAGATAGACGACTCTCGATTCTTTTCAAATCAGATAAAGGAACTTTCTCACCGTGATCCCTTATTGCTCTCCGAACAACAGCACGAGAATTCAGGAGCTTGCCAACAAGAAATGATCGTGCCATTGCAGACCTGCCAGCAAGATCATCAGCCCGTCGGTACTGCTCTCTCCTGAGTAATACATTTCCTGCCACAGCGCCATGCACACGAGCTAGAAAACGTCCATATTGGGATAGAAACGATATAGTCACCCCGTTCTCCGCACAATGCGCCATCAGAAAGGGACTCATTGAAACAGCGCCGAAACAAATTATCCCATCCAGATTATGCACCGGCAGACGCATCTTCTTTTCGTTACCCACTTTCACAACCACCGATTCCCCCTCTTTAAACAGGTACGAATTCTGAGTGGTCACGTATAATGTGTTGAGATGTTTCTTCATTTTAAGGCCTCCTGAATATAATGTTCAACAGAAGTGCCACTCTTTTTGGGCATGCACAATTCGAGTAATGAACATGCCGAGCATTTCTTTTTGTCATAATCTGCCGCTGGCGTCTCTCCGCAAGATATAAGAGCATGAAGTCGTTCGGCAACTGCCTTTGTTTCATCGCGTAAACTTTCAGAAAACTCCACAACCACGCGACGGCGCGGTTTGCCGTAAAAGATCGCTCCAGAACCAACATTCAAATTCATCATTTCCTCAAGACACAAAGCCTGAGCGCAAAGCTGGACTTCATCACATCTTGTCGGCTTAGGTTTACCGCGCTTGTGCTCTACGGGATACGGAATCAGTTGAGGCACGTCTGCCTCACTATCACTATTTGTTGAATGATACTCAACAACATCGGCCTTGCCAATCAGCCCCAATTCCATCGATTTAAGCGGTACAGCAAATTCCACGCGTATGCCATCTCTTACTTCATGTTCTGGACGATCTACACGGTCATGCATGACTCTGCCGGCTGCAGTAAAAAAATTCTCAACCCAAAGCTGCTCAAGATGGATCAATGCACACTGCCGCTCGCAATAATGTAAATGCTGAAGCGCCGACAGAGGCAAAAGTTGGTCTTCGGAATATTGCATATTATAGTTAATTTGTAATGATAGAACATTTTTCTATTTCATTACTTGGAAACTCCATTCTGCCGATTTTGAGTTCAATCGGCTGTTTTTTATTGATCCTCAGAGGTAATTCTGCAAGTTCCAGTATTCCCTCAAACTCTCCGTCAATGCAAAATCGTTTCAAACGCACCTTTTTCGATATAGGCAAGCCCCATTCCTTTGCAATCCTCTGTTCAGCAACCGTCCTCTCCCATTGCCATATTTCATACCCATCTTCGGCAGGAGCACTAAAATCGATGTCGAGTTGTTCCTTATTTTGAATATTCCCCCCTCCATTAGATTAATTATTTAAATTTTTCCAACTTTTCCAACAGTCTCCGTTTAATATCGTGTTTATCCGCTGGATAAAGCGAAATCAGCCTCTTGCCCTGCTGTTGATAAAGCTTCTGTTTTTTCAGCATGCCGATTTTGTAATCAGCCGTATCCATCCCCCAATACTCGATATATGCATCAAACTCCGGCAAATAGAAATCAGGCCGAATTGCATATCCATCGAGTATACGAAACCGCTCGTCGTAGCGATATTTGATATCCACATTCTGCAAGACCTCACAAATCAACCGTTCTCCAGCAGACTGCACCCATGTTCCGTCTTTAGCGCGAATGTTTTTCTGCAGTTCCACCTTGGTCTCAAAATTTCTTCGTTCCAAAAACACCTCATCGAAACAATAGTTGCAGAATGGTCGTTGAAAAGCTTTTTGCGACCGGACATATTCATCCGGTTCCAGTTTTACACCGCAACGCTGGCAGCAATGGACAGCTGACTCCTCTTTGATGCGTAACGCTTCTTCAATCACTTCAACAGCAAGCTTGGCATCTCGCTGATTATATTCCTTTTCAACCGGACTGATTGCAATATCACGCAAGTCAGAAAGCGTGCATTTTGCAGCAACACCATAAACCTTCAAAGACTTCACAGCATACTGCCGAACTTGCGGATGAGTATCTCTCAACATTGCCTGAAGTGCAACGACAGCCTTTGAGTCATTCGCCAATCCCGACAGTTTGCCTATGGCTGATGCCGCCAAGCGGCGGACATTTGCCACAGGAGAACAAGTCAGATCAACAAGCTCCGGCAACACAGCAGGATCGGCGGAATTACCCAATTCCACAGCACGATCACGGAATTGTTTTTCGAGTTTCCTATCCATAATCTTCCCATGAAAAACGTCACACAGCAAAGCGGAGTAAGTTTAAAGAACCGCGTCACACCCCCCATCGCAACCAAAGAAAGTCAGCATGGCGCATCGCAGGTCGCTCTTTCAGAGCATTTATTATATTTTTTCGATCAGCTCCACACCGCCAGGTGCTTCACCAATTGACACATCATAATCAGCAAAGGCCCGTGGCGGGGCATCTCCCAGCGTTTCTTTCTTCGCAACCTTAACGAGATCAAACAACTCCCGCGCGGGGGCATTGCCCAGCCTGGAATCGTGCTTGAAGACAATGAGCTTTTGAGATGCCATTTCACCACGCGCGGCAGAACGATCGTGGTCAAACATATTTGCCAGTGCATCCCAAAACAACTCAAGGTCCTCCTCCGAGAAACCAGTTTGCATTGCCAATGGCGCGGAGATGAAACCGTGGACACGGTATAGGCCGTAGGGAATATAAGTTTTACGCCCCATAGTACGATTATCTCCATCCTGAGAATCAGCTTCCTTCCTTGTTTCCACCGCCATTCTTGTGATGGTTGCTTCCAACGGTACAACAGGATCTATACTCTGAGAAAAGGCGATCTGGACAGGGCCTCTAACCTGTCCGCAATTGTTCTCCTTTACAGACATCACGGCGCCGAAGGCTCGAACGTCAAAAAAGTTTTTGCACATCCAAGCACGTGCTTTGCTGATTTTTTCTGATTTATCTACACTTTCTATAGACTCATACGCTGGCTTTCGACGTTCCGTAAGAATTGACTTTTCTTTCACGTAAATACAAAACGAACTCTGATCCTCTTTAAGCAACTCAACATAATTTCGTATTTTACGTTTCAAACAGACATCCGTTGTGATGCCATGTCCAGTCTCCGGATCAATACGCGGCAGATTCCCTCCATCAGGATCACCGTTTGGATTCCCGTTCTTCACGTCAAACAACAGCACGAATTCATAGCGGTTCTCAATCGGTTTACTCATTTCTTTTCTCCTTCTGTTATTGTTTCCTTCTTGCGATAAAGATTATTCTTCTGTTGATAATATGCTATGGCAAACAATCCTTGATCCTGCAAATTCATATGCACAGGGAAGGAGTCAATGTTTTCCATGATTTCCGAAATACGGCGATCTGAAACAGCGCCATATTCAGCCTTTTCAATGTGGTGCTGTGACAATCGAATCAACCGAGGAAAGACGGTCGCAGGGGTAGATGATGCCGCGCTGAAAAAGCGGTCCTTAATAGTTGAGTTAATCTTCCCTAATGCGTCAAGCTGCGCTTTTTCTAGAACGGCAAACAGCCGCCCTAAAAGATATGCAATCTCTCTTCTCTCTGTGTCCAATGACATAGGAACCTCCTTTTTGTGGTTTCGTTGTAGTACTGCTTTCAAAATTGACGCCCTCAAATAATTGATTCGACGATCAGCCCTAATGCGCCCCAAAACACCTTGATACAGGCTGTGGGGATAGTTCACTCCAGTCAGAATCGACCTCATCAACGCCCCTCCGAGAACGGGGGAAATATCTTTGGTTTCGCGAGCGGTTTCTTTGAGCAGATGCCAGATCCCCGGAGAAAGAATATCCTTTTCGGATCGTTCCATTTCCAGGCATTGAAAGTGGTCGAGAACCCGCGTCATTAGCTCATCTACCGAACAGACACACCAAAAGCGCAAGGCGAGACGAGCTTTGTTGAGAGACAACCCAAGAATATAGAATTTGATGTTGCCGTCTGCTTTAAGTTCATTAGGTAATTTGCCTTTCCGTACGGCATCCAAAAACTTGTTAAGAGGGATTGTTGCTTCATTATCTTCACCGGAAGGGTTCAACACATGTCCCATAAAAGTTTCTATTGGCGACTTACGTTCGGCCCAAAAAACTGTTGTTGCATCGCCGATGCGTAAACGCTGCGTTTTACTGCGAAACAAATACTTCAACGCTGACGAACTTTTAAATTCCGCCTCAACTGACATGGGAGCATTCTCCCCTCCCTTTTTTCCATAAGACAGATAAGCATCTTCATTAAAAGAAACGAACGAAGCGCCAGAACCAAACTTAAACTGCGCATACTGTGACTGAAGATTATGAATCGAACCATCAGTCAAGCTGACTCCTGATGAAAACTCTTCTTTTGCGATAAAGTTTGCCCACAATGCCTTGACCTCAGAACGTTCGTGAACAAATCCAGAATCACCCGCTAAACGAAAAGCAACCCATTTCCCGTGTATTCCACATATTTCTTTCCACTCTTTCAAGTCAACGGAGTTCTCTGGATTCCAGTTCTTAAGGAACATTTTGACAGCCATGACTCCACCGGCAGTCGACCCCCCGCAGACTTCATCTATTCGCTTAATGAAAGATTCGTGATGTACTTTTTTTTGTGTAACCCCTGACATCCCGAAAATATAATCAGCTTTATCGACCATGAAATTCGGGGTTGTCGCTGCATTTACAGCACGAACATTGACCTGATTTGTATAAGGCGCCTCCGATGTTCGAAACTCATATTTCTGGGCAGTGATCTTTACCCGAAGATCCTCGGGCTGTCCAATCATATTCCCAGCTTTATCAATTGTGACCACAAACCCGATATCTTCAATGCTGAATCCGTAAGAAGGAACATCTCCTGTTTTGTCAAGGCGGTCATACAGTTCAATCAGTGACTGAAAAATCATGAGACCACCTCCTGGCGACAATCGATGATGCCATCGGTCATCATTGCACGAAAAAATCTGGGCGTCATATCATTGGCAAAATCTATATCGTGTAACATAAAACCAAGATCCCTATCACCAGTAAGCGATGATTCAGGAATATCATCACACCACTCAAAACTGACAGGAAATTCGCGACACCCAAAATACGGACGATGGAAACATTGCCCCTTCACTGCTCGTCTCTTAAATATCTCCAGATGCTTTCCTTCATTATTGTCCTCCGAAGTAGTGAACTCGAAATGTGCTTCGATCACATACTCCACATCCCGCAAAACCATGGATGCACGCTGTTGGCGAACTTTTTTTCCATCTATAAAGATGCAAACCGATTTATCGCCTTCCATATCCTTATTACTAACGATAACCCGTTTTGCCACCTCATTACGCCGGATATTTTCAAATCGTATTGGCCTAAGCACATGAATGCGATCAACCTCCCAGCGGATTGCGGGTTTCCAATAAATGGCCTCCAGAATTCCGCGTGCGGCAGATGGTGTCATCACATCGTACGACACACGTTCTACCTTCATTTCAGGACGTGTGAAGAGCGCATAGTCGCCCCACACCCTCAACTTGACTCC
Organism: Lentisphaerota bacterium; assembly: GCA_030590485.1. Classification (GTDB taxonomy): domain Bacteria; phylum Verrucomicrobiota; class Kiritimatiellia; order UBA8416; family JAUUYL01; genus JAUUYL01. The sequence continues at coordinate 7,419 of JAUUYL010000028.1, forward strand.
ATAACTCATTTGTATTTCTCCTCTCGTTATCCAAAAAAAGCATTGCCTTCCGGCGGCTTGCATTTCAACCCAGTTCGATCTGAATACAGCTCTTCCGTTCTCAATACAAAAACTCCTGATTCCGGATTCTCTAGCCATGCCCTGATTTCATCAAACTGATACGAATAGACTTGAACCGTATATTGCTGAAGCCTCCGTAGAATGCCACCCTTACGATCAGCATAGCCCAGATCACGCACCAACTTTACGGCAGACTCGTCCAACGCAACGACAATGGGAATAGTGGCCGATTTTATCATTTTGAATTCTGCAATATCCTTGAATTGTATATTTCCTGATTGGGCTAAAAGGCATTTTTCAATAATTCCATCGCTATCCATACGCTGCTCATTCTTCCAGAAATAATCAGAAAAATAACTCTTCACACATTCGGGTGCCGTGAGATTTCCAGCAAAACGGGCAAATAGCTTTGCAGCAGATTGTGCTGACTGCCGGAAAAAAGTACAGGTAGAGTCTTCAGGAAACTCGAATACAAAAACTTTTTTCGGGATTATGCTCAATCCATTTCGATTGCATCGACCTGCCGCCTGCGCAATGCTGTCGATTCCGGAAATCGCCCGGAACACACATGGAAAATCAACATCAACCCCTGCTTCTATGAGTTGCGTACTAACAACCCGACACGACAACCCGGAGTCCAAATGACTACGAATTTCATCCAGCTTCCTCGAACGGTGCAGAGGATACATCAGCGCACTAAGATGAATATTTGAATCGGAATCAGGCATGGCTTCAAATATGTCCAGTGCCTGCTGACGTGTGTTTACAATGCAAAGAACCTGCTCCTGTTCTAAAAGCAGAGTCGCAATCTCCTGTTTGTTCCGTACGCCGATAAAAAGTTCTTCCGTACGCTTCAGCGCATCAAACAAGCCCTTAACATTCTGAATAATCTCATGAACATCACGCAAGCCCGATTCGAACTGTTCCGAGAACTCAACGGCAGGTTGCGTGGCCGTGCACAGCACGGACGTGACGCCATAGCTCGCGGACAGCTCCTTTATCACCTCAAGACACGGCTTCAGTTTCTCCACTGGAATTGCCTGCACTTCATCGAATATCACAATACTATCTACCACATTATGCAACTTTCGACATTTTGATGGTTTGTTGGCATAAAACGAATTGAAAAACTGCACATTGGTCGTCACAACAATCGGGGCATCCCAGTTCTCGGACGCAAGACGAGTTTCCCAATCCGCATTATCGGGAATGAAATTACAATGATGCTCCAATATCGCATCATCGCCTAGCACCTCGCGAAACACCTTCGCAGTTTGTTCAATAATGCTCGTGAACGGAATCACATAAATAATCCGTCGCTTAGCATGCATTTTGGCATGCTCCAACGCAAAAGCCAGCGATGCCAGCGTCTTTCCTCCGCCAGTAGGCACCGTAAGAGAAAATAAGCCAGAATCCCATGCAGCCGCTTTTAGGCAATCTTGCAGAACCAGCTCGCGCTGTTGGTTAACATTCGTTGCTTGATCTGCCTTTTTACGCAACTTGTTGAATTCAGCCCAGAACCGTATGCTCAAATCCGCAACATTAGGATAGCCAGATCGGTATTCCGTCTTTTCCTCGCTCATCGTTTTTTCCGTATCCAAATAGTCCGCATCAACCAAGCACGAAAGAATCATCCGCACAAAAAACTGGAGTTGATACCCAAAGTGATCACTTTCGGCAACAAAAGAAAGATCAGAAGGAAAATCAGGAACCGAGAGCGTCTGCTGAAGAGCGGGGTATTCTTTTTTCATCCGAGATTCCAACCCGGATGTCGCCGAGTTTTCACTCCAGTTCGGCAAACCGCCATGATGCCCGGCAATACAATAAGCCATAAGTTTGCCTGCCTGATCCGAATTTTTAAATAACCATTGCGCACCAAGATTAGCATGAGTCGGATGCCCTTCATAAAACTCTGCAAATTCATCTACAATGTCATTTGCCCGACGCAAAAAAGCCTGCCATGGCAAAGTATATTTCCCCAAATCATGCCAAAGCCCCGCGAGTCTCGCCCATTCTTCCCCGCCAAAGGGTTCGGCAAAGTCAGCGGCCATTGTCGCTACGGATCGTAAATGCTCTTCCAGAGGCTGCCACTCTATGGGTGGACGACCCTCTAAACTATGGGCGTAGTATGCATCGAGAGTCGTTTTGTTTCTCTTGGTTGTATTTTCCTTGATTGAATTCATGCGCGAATATACCCCACATATCTCTGCAAAAAGTAATCCATGTTACTTTGCTTCTCGTTAACTGTCCATCGCTTATTTAAATAATTATTGCTTCTACAAACGCGACCATCCTAACAGAGGGCATAGGACATATAGCGTCCTACGCCAAGCATGATTACATATTTTTATCGAAAGCACACAGCACGTCCACCGACACATTTTTGCGATCGATTTTCTCTCCCCTTTTCAACAGCATTCCTTTATGATTGAATAGTACACATGGAGAGATTATTCACATGCGCTTAAGAAAACTTGGAAGTTCCAACTTGGAGATATCTCCCGTGATGCTCGGCACCTGGGCTATCGGCGGGTGGCTCTGGGGCGGAACAGACAAGAATAAATCCGAGGAGGCCATCCTTACATCCATCGACGCGGGTATCAACTGCATCGACACTGCACCCGCTTACGGGTTTGGATTCAGCGAAGAGATTGTCGGCAGAGCAATCAAACATCGCAAGCGCGAGGATTTGATTATTGCCACAAAGTGCGGGTTAGTCTGGAACAATTTCCCAGGCTCTACTTTCTTCTTTAATACCACCGACAACTCCGGCACACCACTAAAAGTCCACCGATGCCTGAGAAAAGAATCTATCATAAAGGAATGCGAAAACAGCCTCAAGCGCATGGATCTAGACTTTATAGATCTTTATCAGTGTCATTGGCCACATGCAGACACACCGATCTCAGAATCTATGGAAGCCCTCATCACCCTGCGCGATCAGGGTAAGATTCGAGCTTTCGGTGTGAGTAATTATTCCGTTGACGAACTCCAGCAATGCATCGACTGCGGTGGCATCACCTCAAATCAGCCGAAATACAGCCTTCTCTCACGCGAAGTAGAAGACGGCCCCCTTCCCTTTTGTCTCGAAAATAATATCGGAGTCATTGCTTACAGCTCCATGGAAATGGGCATCCTTACGGGAAAGATTACTATGGATTACGAACTTTCTGACGACGACACCAGAAAAACACGCCCGTGGTTCCAGCCTGATAAACGCCAGGAGGTCCTCAACGCACTTGAGAAGATAAAACCTATAGCCGACAAATACGACGCAACTCTTGCCCAGATATCAATAGCATGGATATTTTCACAACCAGGCGTTACCGCAGCCATCGCGGGTTCACGCAACCCGAAACAAGCCAAAAGCAACGCTACGGCTGCCATGCTTGAAATCGATAAGGAAGATATCAAATCTATCAGAGATATATTTGAGCCAATAGTTCTCGACGAACCATTCGACATTACCAAAGTGAAGAGATAAACCTGTCGCCAGTCTACTCACACTCAGGATTTGGTTAGATATTTCTGCGTCAATTCCTGCGCTATACGGCTGCGCGCGGCTGCATCCTGAGTTGCATGTACACAGCAGCAGTTTGCGTTTTGAGCCTCAAACTCCTGCTTACTTGGATGGTCGGCCATCAAGACAGACATATCATCTGTCTCGCCAATAAAGATAACACGATGACCATGATGATGCTTCTCGTCATCATGGCGGCCAGTAATGATATAAACGCCGCCATGACCCGGCTTAAACTCAGCATCCATCTGAAATATTGAGAAGTCGTAAGTGTGTCCATCCTGATTTTTAAACGCGATAGTGCCAAGCTTACTCATATTAATCTCCTTGTATTAGGAAAATTCTAGCGGAAATCAACAATAAGAACAGGTTTTTTTACAATATTGCGCTGGTTAGCGTCTGCGGCGTTTATTGATACTGCCGAAGGATCCAGATCGAAGTGTTGTGCCGGCGGCGCCTCTTGGCATCTTCGGCAACGGCTTTGCTGCCACGCCAGTGGCGTTACGCACTGCCTCAGAGTGGAATCTGTGATCCTTGTCGCATGGTATTTCTTTCTCTATCAATCGCTCAATTCCACGAAGAGCATTGCGCTCTTCAGAACTACAGAACGAAATAGCATCACCGTCAGCTCCAGCGCGCGCCGTGCGGCCAATACGATGCACATATACCTCGGCTTCGTCGGGTATATCATAGTTTATGACATGAGATATGCCTTCAATATCAATTCCACGCGCGGCAATATCTGTCGCTACAAGAGCCCTGACCTTACCGCTCTTAAAATCTTCCAGAGCTTTATTTCGAATCACCTGCGTCTTGTCTCCATGAATGGCTATAGCCTCTACACCGGCATCCAGAAGATTCTGTGTAATCTTGTCCACCTGATGTTTCATGTTTGAAAAAATCAACACCTTATCAAGAGCATCGTCTTGCATCAGTTTGTTAAGCATGTGCCGTTTGTTTCCTCTATCAAGAAACATTACCCTCTGCACTATCTTCTCAACTGTAGGCGCTTCCGATGCGATAGTGATATGTACAGGATCTTTAACCATGGTATTCGAGAGGGCCACAATCTCCTTGGACATCGTAGCGGAGAAGAACATCGACTGACGCTTATCGGGCACCATCTTGATGATTTTGCGGATATCCGGAATAAAACCCATGTCGAGCATGCGATCGGCTTCATCCAACACAAGGATCTCAACCTGGTCCAAACGAAGATGACGCTGATTAATAAGATCAAGCAAACGACCGGGCGTGGCGACGACAATGTCAACACCTTGCCTTAATGCCTTCACTTGAGGATCCTGCCCTACTCCTCCAAAAATAACTGTACTCGGGATACTCAGATGTTTCCCATAGGTCTTTATACTGTCTTCAACCTGCCCGGCAAGCTCCCGAGTCGGTGCCAGAATCAATGCCCGCGGCCGTCCACTCTCAGGCTTTCCCTTTTTGGCTGCCAGTATCTGAAGAATCGGCAAGGTGAATGCAGCGGTCTTCCCGGTTCCCGTCTGCGCGCAACCCAACAGATCCCGCCCCTTTATCAGGTGCGGAATAGCCTGCTTCTGAATTGGCGTCGGCTCTTTGTATCCCTCATCAGCAACCGCTTGCTGTAACGGCATTATCAAATCAGGAAATGCGCCCCTTGCAGAACGGCGCACTTTCGCCTCAACCGTACTGGCACGAAGCGGCTTAGAGCGGTTTCTAATAAACAAAGAACCTGCTTGTTGTATCTTTTTAAACATGAGTGTCTACTTAATTTGGTGGGATTTAACCAATGTTCAAGGTAGGAAGGTACATTCTACACCATTAAGAAGCAAGACAAAAAAACAGAACATGCAAAAGCAGGAAAATTGCAAATCAATTTGTAATTATACAGCTATGGGCTTTGCATTCTTCAGCAAATAGTTTTCCGCTTCGATCGACCATAGCCCATTGTTGGCTTTGGTGATATTCGCCAATTCAGCCATAAGCGGATCGGTCTTACCCTGCTCCTCGAAGTCTTCGAGAGCAACCAGAGGAAAAGATATCTGCGTATAGATCAGTTTCTTGGCTCCCGGAATATTTGGCAGGTCATAGATAGTCTGCGCCGCACTGTCCAGACCACCAACATGCGTAATCATGACTGTCGGGTTGATCTTGCCCTGCGCCATCAGATCCAGACCTGCGCGCATGTCATCAGTGTTACCACCCGACGAACCTACTACATGATGCCCCATGTAATGGATATCGTAGAAATTGACAGACGCAAACCAGTCCTCTTTCGCCGGACCGGCGAAGAAGTTCAGGCATCCGTTAAAGGCTAGTAGTCTGGAAGCCTGCTCTATTAATGCTGGAACCGGCGCATAGACGAATACATCGTCATACCCCTCCCCACCATTCTCTGCCTTAAGTATCTCTACAGGGTCACCCTCGCTTGTATTGACATATCGAAGATCAACACCACATTCTTTAGCTTCTTCCACGGTATATATCTCTGCTGCCCTGTCAAGCCGTACCTGATCGATATCAGTGATGACAAGCAGACCAGGCCGACGAGGACCATGCATCAGGTAATCGACAGCGCCCAGCCCCATCGGCCCGGCACCAGCCAGGATGAGCATAGTGCCCCCTTCGACGATGCCCATCTTATGGTCATAAGTACCCGCTTCAAAGTGGTAGGAGGAGTTGAATCCGCCGATGATACATGACACAGGCTCGGACAGCGACGACTTAAAGAATCCCTCACCTTCATAAATAAGAAGGCAGTCCTGCTCCAATACCTCACTGCAGATCAGGACATTTGTCATGTTCCCGCCGGTATGACGAAAAGAGTACCCAGGTGCCTCAAGTTCCCTGCCGGGAATCGACAACGCAGGCTGGATGCTGTACTTCTGGCCAGGCTTAAACTTGTCCTGCCATTTCTTGCCAACTTCCAGAATGGTGCCTGAAAATTCATGGCCCATAATCGTTGGATTCTCGGCAATGTCGGCAGGAACCCGCTTGTGGTCTGCCCCCTGTATCGTTGCCTTGTGCGATGACATACAAATACTGTTGGAATTAATATCCGCCAGTATCTCGTCGTCAGCCAGTTCAGGAAGCTCGTATTCTTCCAATCTTAAGTCGTTTTTCCCGTATAATCTAAGTGCAATTGTTTTCATAGCGAGCAACAGTACTTTGTAGCGACAACTTAATCAAGCTTAGAAGATAACCTGATGTCAGGCAACTCAGGTTCCGGAATGAAGAATCTCCAGTGCCAACTCCCCAACATGCTCCGGCGTAACCCCTTCCAGACATGCTATCCCTTCATTTCGGCAACTGCGGGAAAAACAAGGCTGACAATCGAGACCGGCAGTCACCACCTTATGACCATCGCCATATGGTCCCGTCCGATTCTGGTCGGTTGGCCCGAAGACCACAAGCGTGTGCGTGCCTGCCGCTGCCGCAACATGCACCGGTCCTGAATCATTTGAGATCAACAAATCCATCTGTTGCAATATGCTACCCATTTCAACAAAGGAACTCTTGCCCGCCATGTTCACGATATCCGCACTCAACCCATCCGCAATCTTATCACAAACACCCACGTCATCCCGACCACCAAGCAGATAAAATGTTGCGTCACACTGCTTGCTCAATCGCTCAATCAACTTTTCGTAACATTTTACCGGCCAGTTCTTGGTCTCCCATCGCGAAAGAGGAACTACACCTATCTTACGCTCCTTACCCTCAAGCTCTACACCAGGAAACTCAACAGGGAAAACCGGATCAAGAAGATTCAATCCCAAATGGCGCACGACATCAAGGTTCTCTTCAACAGCATGCCGAGCCTTGTTCCGCTCTCCAGCTATTTCGTTATAAAAGTATCGCGTGCCTTCACGATAAAACGACGGGCCTATCTTTCGCTTGCCACGCGCCAGCGTGGTTACCACCGCACTCTTCATGAGACCCTGCATATCTATAATCAAGTCGTACTTTTCTTTTTTCAGCTCATCGACAAACCTACCGAAATTTCTAAAAAACGACCGTCTATAGAACGGTATTACTCGATCGACATCAGAAAAACACTTTACCAGCTCGACATAATAATCATGCGTTACCCAGTCAATCTGCGCATCCAATCCAACCTTAAGGTTGTGAACCGCGGGCAGGGCATGAAACAAATCGCCCATCGAACTTAATTTTATAACAAGAATCTTCAAGTCTATTTATCCGCCAATAGTTAAAAGCCTGTAGTCTATTACGTGTTTGCCAATCAATCAATCTCAAACGCACATCTTCACATTTTATGCTTACGCAACGCTGTCTTCAGAGCATTAGCCAGTTCAGGGCCGATTCCTTTCACGGCAGCGATGTCCTCCTCCGAAGCCTTCATTAAACGCCGCACAGAACCGAAATGATTCAACAAAAGCTTCTTACGTTCAGGCCCTACTCCGGCAATGTCATCCAGCACCGATTCCCTAATGCGTTTACCCCGCAACCGCCTGTGATAATCCAACGCAAACCTATGTGCCTCATCTCGCAATCTCTGGAGAACCATCAAGCCCGAGGAATTCTTCTCAAGTCTTACAGGCGGCCCGCTTTCATGCCAGTATATCTCCTCAAACCGCTTTGCCAACCCGACTACAGGAACATCCTCGAACCCGAGTTTCTCCAGCTCGGAACGTGCGGCTTTCATCTGCGTGATACCACCATCCACAACCACCAACCCTGGCAATTCAGATGCGTCCTCTTTCAGCCGCTTGAATCTTCTGCGAATGACTTCTGCCATCATCCCAGGATCATCTGCGCCTTCAACGGTCTTTATCCTGAAACGCCGATATCTGTTTCGGCACGCAATCCCGTCCACAGAACAGACCATACTGGCAACCGCATAAGTCCCGGAAATGTTCGATATATCATACGCTTCAATCAAACGTGGTGGTTTCTTCAGGCCAAGAACCTGCCTGAGTTTCTTCACACCTGCGCGCCCATCAGCAAGTTTCATCTCCGGAGTCTTCGCAACACGTGCGCTCTGCCTTATCGTCTTTTCCAATCGGAAAAGCGTATCTCGTATCGCTGCCGCCCTTTCAAATTCCATCTTTTCTGAAGCCTCTTTCATGGCCACCCTCAGCTCTTTCAGATACTGAGGGCGTTTACCATCAAGAAAAGCGCACGCCTCCTCAACGCGAGCCATATACTCTTCAAAACTCACTGCCCCAACACAGGGCGCCGAACAAAAACGTACAATGTCGTTGATGCAATGCTTATACGTTCCCTCATCAGGAATCCTGGGCCCGCATTTTCTCAGACCAAACTTCTTTTCAATGAAGTCCAATGTTTCTTTTGCTGCCGGCGAGGAAACAAAAGGCCCGAAATATGTTGCGCCGTCCTCTTTCTTAATTCGACATGTCTTGAACTTGGGGAATGGTTCGTTCAGGTCGACGCTCAAAAGCATAAACCGTTTGTCATCCTTCAGCATTACATTGTAATACGGTCTGTAGTCCTTGATCAGGCGGCCTTCTGTAAGGATTGCTTCCGCCTCGTTCTTGACGATCATAATATCAAAGTCATGGATACTGTTGACCAATCCGCGCAGCTTGGGATCGGCACTACGCCTTGTGGCCTTACGAAAATACGACTGAACACGTTTGCGCAGACTGACCGCCTTGCCGACGTAGATGATCTTGCCCTTGGCATCCCGCATGAGGTAACAACCAGGCTTATCAGGCAATTCTTTCAGTTTTTTCTCTACTTTTTCTGGATATCTCATCACCCGTATATTTTAACAGGAAAAGACGGAGTGGCAAGCATTCCAGTCATTGACAGCCCGATGGGGCTATGCTCTAATCCCCGGATGAAAATTAACAGCTTCAAAGCATTACGTCCCGCCGAAGATATGGCCGAACAGGTCGCATCAGTCCCATATGACACCGTCAACACAGAAGAAGCCATTGCGCTGGCAGAGGGGAAACAATGGAGTTTCCTTAGAATTGTTCGTCCAGAGCTCGAATTTCCGACGGGTACAGATACTCACAGTGATGAGGTTTATGCAAAGGCAGCCGAGAATTTCAAAAAGTTTCAGGATGAGAATATTCTCATCCGCGATGAAGAACCTTCCATCTATGTTTACAGACAGATAATGGGTAATCACTCACAAAGCGGTATCGTCGCCTGCAGTAATATCGAGGATTACGAGAATAATCTCATCAAGAAACATGAAAAGACACGCAGTGAAAAGGAAGACGACCGCACAAGGCATATTCAGTCGCTCAACGCCAATGCGGGCCCAGTCTTTCTCACCTATCGAAAGGATACTGGGATAGACGCTATCGTAAGTGAAACCGAAAAGAATGATCCACTATACGATCTTACCGCTCCCGACGGAATCAGACACACTGTATGGCAGGTAACGGACAATAGTATTGTTGAAGCGTTTGAAAACGTACGCGAGTTTTACATCGCAGACGGCCACCACAGAGCAGCCGCAGCAGCACGGACAGGTAAAGAGAAAAGAGCGGCCAATCCGGAACATACCGGTGACGAAGAATACAACTGGTTTCTGACAGTCCTTTTTCCGTCAGACCAATTAAATATTCTCGCATATAATCGCTGCGTTCACGATTTGAACGGCTTGGGCGAAGAGGACTTTCTCAATGCTCTGAATGACAAATTCGATATAGAAGAGAACACAGATCAATTGCCAACAACTCCAAGACAGGCGCGCATGTACCTGAACGGCAAATGGTACGGCTTGAGCTGGAAACTGACCGGCGAAGAAAGCCCCGTTGCTGAACTCGATGTCAGCTATTTGCAGGACAATCTACTGGCTCCGCTATTGGGCATTAATGACCCGCGCACCAGCGACAGAATAGATTTTATTGGCGGCATCAGAGGCCCCGAAGAACTCGCTCGCCTAATTGACTCCGGAAAAGGAGCTGTAGCGTTCTCGATGTATCCATGCCTGGTCGAACAAATGATGGCCATCGCCGACACAGGCGGAATCATGCCGCCCAAGAGCACATGGTTTGAACCCAAACTACGCTCAGGCCTCCTGATCCATACTCTGGAATAGCGAAACTGCGTTTCACTTGACACATGTTGCACGTCACACTATTCTTCCCCGCATGAAATACACTAAAGATGACCTCAGGAATTTACTCGCCCATCATTCGTCCATCGTCTGCATTGACTCAGACGGATGCGTCTTTAACTCCATGGCAGTCAAACAGAAGGACTTCTTTCACGGCCAGATAGTCTCGCAATGGAATCTGGAGCCTATCGAGCAATATGTCCGGGAAACAGCCGAATTCGTCAACCTGTACTCACACTGGCGCGGTACAAATCGGTTCCTCGCCCTTAGGCGGACCTTTGACATGCTTGCCAAACGCCCGGAAGTCATCGAGTCCAGAGTCAATCTGCCGGAATACACATCAATGGTGAACTTCATAGACTCAGGCATTCCACTCGGAAACCCGACATTAGAAGCAGAAATCGAAAAAACAGGCGATTCCGACCTCAAAGAATGGCTCGAATGGAGCCTGGCCATCAATGCTGACATCTCAGCCAATATGGGACAGATTCCTCCTTTCGAGCATGCCCTGATCAGTCTTAAGAAGATACAGGAGTATTCCGATGCTATAGTAGTATCCCAAACACCGGCCGAGGCATTGGTCAAGGAATGGAACGAAAACAATATCGAACATTATATCTCTGTCATAGCTGGACAGGAGCTGGGCACAAAAAGTGAACATATACAGATGGCTACCGAAGGCAAATATAAACCGAAAGATATACTGATGATCGGTGACGCACCGGGCGATGGCAGGGCAGCTAAAGACAACAAATCCCTTTTCTTCCCCATCAACCCAGGGTATGAAGAAGAATCCTGGGAACGTTTCCATACCGAAGCATACCCACGTTTTATCGAGCATACATACAAAGGCAAATACGAACAACAGCTGATAAGCGAATTCGAAGCATTACTCCCCGAAACCCCTCCTTGGGCATAAAATCTTATGAATGGATACGTACAGGTCTATACCGGGAACGGAAAAGGCAAGACCACCGCTGCACTTGGCCTGACGATGCGCGCAGTCGGCGCCGGCCTCCGCGTCTACATCGGACAGTTTATCAAGAACAGCGATTGCAGTGAAGTAACATACATCAGTAAAAATTTGCCAGACGTGACTATGGAACAATACGGACAGGGGTTCTTCATTAAACAAGATCCAACCGAAGAAGATATCCAACTCGCTGAAGACGGACTCTGGAAATTACGCCATGCCATGACAAGCGGCAAATACGACATGATAATCGCCGACGAAGCAAATTGCGCCGTCACGGCAAATTTGTTTCCTGTCAAAAAGCTACTTGAACTGATTGACGAGAAGCCCGACAATGTTGAACTGATATTCACCGGACGAGGCGCCAACCAACAACTTATTGATCGAGCCGATCTCGTAACCGAAATGAAAATGATCAAACACTACTACGACGATGGCGTCACGGCCCGCAAAGGCATCGAGAATTAGATTTATGATAGCAATTATTGACTATAAAGCCGGCAACCTGACCAGCGTGAAACTTGCATGCGAAACACTGGGGCTGGATGCGGAAATCACCAGGGACCCGACAAAAATCCTCGCGGCAGACCATGTCATATTCCCCGGAGTGGGCGCAGCGCGCTCGGCAATCACTACACTCAACGACTTAGGCCTTATAGACACCATAAAACAAGTAGTGCAAAACGGCACGCCTTTCCTGGGAATCTGTCTCGGCACACAGATTGTCCTCGAGTTTTCAGAAGAAAACGGTGGCACCGAATGCATTGGCATCATTCAAGGAACAGTAAAACTCTTTACACCTTCCAACCCATTCGACAAGATTCCGCAGATGGGATGGAACAGCGTTTCTCTACAGAAAGCGCATCCCGTACTGGAAGGAATCGAAGAGTCGAGTGAATTCTATTTTGTGCACAGTTATTACCCCGCACCAACAGATCCGGAATGCGTTCTGGGCACCACCAGCTATGCCAATGCCGAATTTGCGTCAATAATAGGCAAAGACAACGTTATCGCCACGCAATTTCACCCTGAGAAATCAGGCCGTGTCGGCCTGAAACTATTAAGCAATTTTGCAAACTGGCAACCTTCAACCATCAACCACCTGTCCGCCATAGCTCAAAGAGCGACGGAGGATTAACCATTTTTTTAAAGCTATGCTGACTAAACGAATAATCCCATGTCTTGATATTCGCGACAAGAAAGTCACCAAGGGTGTGAAGTTTAAAAACAATATCGTCCTCGGCGACCCAGTCGAGCTTGCCTCAAAATATTACGATGAGGGTTGTGACGAGCTTGTATTCTACGATATCACCGCATCTGCAGAGGGCCGCCCCATCGACATCGAGATGGTCCAGGAAGTAGCACACGCCATAAGAATCCCCTTCTCCGTGGGTGGCGGAATATCGAATATCGAAGATATGTCGAGAGTGTTGCTCGCGGGCGCTGAAAAAGTGTCGGTAAACTCGCTGGCTGTAAAAAACCCGGATATCATCGCTGAAGGCGCAAAGGCATTTGGATCACAATGCATTGTGCTCGGTATGGATCCTATCGCTGTCGACAAACCTGAATGTCCGAGCGGTTACGAAATAACCGTACGCGGCTTCAGGGAATACACGGGCATTGACGCTCTCGAATGGGCGAAGAAAGCTGTCGACCTCGGAATCGGCGAGATAGTCGTCAACTCAGTTGATGCCGATGGCACACGTAATGGCTTTGAGATAGGCCTCACCAGAATGATAGCGGAAAACGTTTCCGTCCCAGTCGTAGCATCAGGCGGCGGCGGCTGCTCGGCACATCTTGCAAAAGTCTTTACTGACGCTCATGCAGATGCAGCCATTATCGCCGGCATGATCCACACTGGCGAATACACCATCCCTCAGATCAAAAATGAACTGGTGGAATTGGGTATCCCTATCCGTCAGAAATGGTAATACCCTGAATTAATAGATGCTATTTCCAGATCGCCTTAGGTTTGATAACCGCCAGCTCGACATGCTGTTTAAACACAACATCCCAGGAATAATTCGCCATTACCTTCTTGCGATACGCGTATTGTAGACGCTTGTTCAATGCGGCAAGAACCTTCTTGGCTACAGCATCTGAGCTGTCACCAAGATGAATGTATACTGCTTCCTCACCGGCAAGCTCACATAACGCAGGGATATCGCTTATCACAGTAAGAAGATTTAATAGCCCAGCTTCAAGAACAGGAAGCCCAAATCCTTCGCGATCGCTTGGGAACAAAAGCATATCAGAAACACGATACAGACTTCTGAGATCCTTGTTCTCCACGTGTTTTTCAAACCGTTCGCACAGAAAAATAACGTCCTTCTCCACCTTAAGCCTCTTGCGAAGCTTTTTAAGGAGTCTGAAATACTTGATCGACTCTGGATTATGCGGATCTGCAGCGCCAGTGATTATCCAACGAACCGTCTTGCCGCGTTTCTTGAGCGCCGCCACTATTTCCATACCTACCCCGAGATTTTTTCTTCGAAGAATCCGCGCCGGCGTAATGGCGATAATATCCACCGTCGCCAACTTCTCTTCCGCATAAAGTTCAGCCACCGGGGCTGACAGATGAAGCTGTCGAGGAACGTTGATCCCGTCAGGTATTACTGGCAGTTTTTTCGATGGAACTCTGAAAAGCTTTCTCATGTCCCTGTTTCGCTGATCAGAAATAACGCAGTAATCCATGCTCTGAACAGGCTGAAGCAGAAGACTCCATGGATAACGACGATGCTGATTAGGCTCATATATTGGATCCCCAAACGTGAGATCATGAGTCCAGGCAATAAAACGAGTGGTCTTCTTGCGCTTCGCTATATTTGCCAGAGCCGCGGTCAGAACCAGGTTAAAATGCATTGTCATGACATTATGAATCATGCATACATCGACACCCCTGAGCGCCAGCATCAGTTTCTTCTCCAAACGCTTCACCGCAGTTGGAAAAGAACCGGGAACATCACCATTGGCCAGCGAACGCAGCACTCCGGCTATTGGTCCGCCCTTGGCCGTCATCTCGGGAATAACCACAGAATCAACTCCAGGAAGAGTATTACCGCCCTTCCCTGCAATGATTTTCACACTGTATCCTGCCTTCTGAAAATAACGGGCATGCTCATCTATAATGATTTCCACACCGCCAATAACAGGTATTCCTGTATAATGAAGCATTGCTACTTTAGGCTTTGGCACAGTTGCCCCCCTTCCAATAGTTAATGGTTAGTTAGCTGAGCTTTTGGATCAAATAGTCACGCCTCTTGTAAAACGCTTCCGCCTGTTCAAGTATCAAACCCTCGGCTTCATCACTGCTCATGTCCCATGTCTGGTTCATAAAGCTAAACGTGCGCCCAAAGTACAGGCTTTTGAAAGACTCTAGAAGTGCAGCGCGGTCACTCGTTGTCTTGAATGATGTAATCATATCATAAACAATTGTTATCCAGAGATCCGTATCAATATCAATCGTATCACCGCTGTACATCGTAACGAGAGCCTTATACGCATCTTCGGAGAGAAGCTTCTCCAGCTCACCCTGGTTCGTCTGGAACCCTTCGCGTGACTGCTTGTCAATCACACTTCTGTCTACATCAAGATCCTGCGGCGAATCCATCTCAGACAGACCATACAGCTTCGACTCTTCAATCTCGGTAGCGGACTTCCATTTGTCAAAATTACGGATCACCGTCAGAAATGCCGTACTTACAACCTGTATGAACATCGGGCCAAGCTTCGGTGCGCTCGGCTTGTGAACTTTTGCACCAAGTCCGGTATTGCAGGTCTTGAACCCGCCCATGATTGCATTCATCGTCATGAATATATCTACCCCATATTCCTCAGTCGTCCTGTGCCAGGGCTGAAGGACGAGATGCTCGGCAAATCGGCGTGACAGAGCAAAATCGCCCCCGATAGGCTGACGGATGTTCTTACCGAACAGGCCGTATACGATCGGAAAACATATATTGTTCGTTATCGTTCCGTCATATTTGTGCCGAGAGTAGATAGGATTAACAAAATCAAACCCCTCCTGTATCGGATCCACAAAATACTTGATCCATTCCGGAGTAATACTGAGAAGATCAGCATCCACGCAAACCAGAACAGCTGCATCAAGCTCCACCATCTTCCTGAACATGTTCTCGAAATTATAGCCTTTGCCCGGAGTGTCAGGTGGGGTCGTGATATAAATCTTCGGCACCTCTGTCTCAGCACTAAGAAACGCCCCTTCCGTATCATCAGGAGAGCAATTATCACAGTTAACTATTACGGAAGTCTTGTCTCCGTAATACTTCTTCAGCCCCTCACTAGCCTGCTTGGCCGGAAAAGCTATGTTATCGGCTTCTTTATATGACGCCAAACCTACAACAATATCTGCCTGCGTTACATTTGATGTGTTAACTTCTCTTTCGAACATGTTTTTCCCCTTTTGCCCGACTACAGACCACAGACTACAGACCACGGACTATTAGGTGGGTTTACTTTCTTTATTGTTTACAATCCTCTTCCTACAGCAATAATCCTGCCTACCTGCTCAGCGACATTCTCAAGATTATCAGGACCGTACTTCTGTATGTCCTCATCATCAATGGAAAATTCCAGCGTCGATGTATATGCGTCTATTCCGACATCTATCACAGCATGCACACCGTCGCCCAGGCAACCGCAAATAGCTATTACCGGCAGATTCAGCTCCTTAGCAACCTTTGCCACTCCAGAAGGAGTCTTACCAAACACAGTCTGTCCGTCCATCCTGCCCTCACCGGTTATCACCAAATCACAACCCTTAAGCCGTTTTTTTAACTGAACGCTATCCATTACAATGTCTATGCCAGGTCTCAGCACCCCGCCACAAAATGCCATCAGACCTCCGCCCAGGCCACCGGCAGCACCGGAACCAGGAACTTTTAATATCGATACGCCAACGTCGCGCTTGATGATCTTAGCCGCATTCTTAAGACTTGCATCAAGCTGCTTGACCATTGCTGACGTAGCGCCCTTCTGCGGACCATAGACCTGAGACGCGCCGCGTTTGCCGGTAAGCGGATTGTCAACATCGCATGCAACTTCCACATGCACTTTAGCCAGACGTTTATCAACACCGCTCATGTCTATCCTGTCCAAATCTTTTAAAGCACCGCCACAATCCTTGATAGAGCGGCCTTTAGCATCAAGAAACTTTACTCCAAGAACACGAGCCATTCCCATACCGCAATCATTAGTTGCACTTCCGCCAATACCAATAAGGATCTTTTTGACGCCCAAATCCAGTGCCGCCTTGATAAGCTGACCCGTACCAACAGTACTGGTCTTCATCGGATTGCGCTGCTTGAGCTTAAGAAGAGCCAAACCACTGGCTTCTGCCATTTCCATAATAGCAGTCTTGCCATCACCGCTTATTCCAAACTCAGCCTTGACCTTCCTGCCTAGTGGGTCTTTAACCGTACGCTTGGCAAAACGCCCGCCCGTAGACTCAACAATAGCCTGAACCGTGCCCTCCCCACCGTCTGCAACGGGGATTTTGACCACAGAAACACCGGGTATGGCTTTTTTGAGTCCTTTTTCTATGCGTGTCGCCACGCCCAATGATGATAATGTGCCCTTAAATGAATCAGGAGCAACTCCGACCTTGAGTTTCTTTGTTTTTCTCATGAACAGTAAAAATACCCTATTATTGCCATTATTGCAAGGCTTGGATAAAACACCTACCGCCTCTCACTCATTTATTACTCATTACTCATCATTCCCTATTATCCTCAAAACACCCTTGACCTGAGTCATTCAAAATCCTATATTTCCATGCTCTTTACAACTCTTGGAAAGAAAGTGACAATATGACAGATGAAAATACAGTAGCAAATGACGGTTGGGTGTCTTACAGGCCTGACATAAAAGTATTAGATTGCACGATTCGTGACGGCGGCCTGACTACTGACCACAATTTTGACGACGAAATGGTCAAGAAAATATACGACACGCTCGTAGCCGCGGGCGTAGATTATATGGAAATTGGCTATAAATCCTCTAAGGAGATTTATTCTAAAGACCAGTTTGGCGACTGGAAACACTGTGACGAGGATTCTATCCGTCGTATCATGGACGACAACCCCTCTGATATGAAAATATCCGTGATGGCTGACGCCGAACGTACAAATTACAAGACAGACATCATTCCGAAAGATGACAGTGTCATTGACTGCGTGCGGGTAGCCTGCTACATACACCAGATACCGCTTGCTATCGACATGGTAAAAGATGCCACAGATAAGGGCTACGAAGCGCTGCTTCAGCTTATGGCTGTATCAACAGTCAATACAAACGATCTCGAGAAAGCACTTGAAATAGTTGCCAGAAGTGATGCATCCGCTGTCTATATTGTAGACAGCTTCGGCTCACTCTACTCCGAGCAGGTACGCAACCTTACCAAATTGTACCTGAAGGCGATGGAAGGCGCAGGCAAAGATGTCGGTTTCCACGGCCACAACAACATGCAGCTGGCATTTGCTAATACAATTGAATCCATTGTGTCAGGGGGTAACAGGATGGATGCCACTATCAGTGGTATCGGGCGTGGAGCCGGAAACTGCCCATTGGAATTACTCATGGGCTTCCTTCATAATCCAAAATTCAAGATAAGACCAGTATTGGAAGCATGTCAGGATATATTCAAACCACTGTCAGAAACTGTTGACTGGGGCTACAGTATCCCGTACGCCATAACCGGGCAGCTCAATCAGCATCCGCGTGAGGCGATTAAATGGCGCGCTGGCGATGCTCCAGACGCATATGTCCCCTTCTATGACAAGATCATGGAACAGGAATAGGCTTTGCGACTCGGCACAACGTCTTATATTATTCCTGATAATATAATCCCAAATGCACGTTATCTGGCTGATAAAGTCGATGACATACAGCTGGTATTGTTTCAATCCGAAGATATATCTCTGCCCACGGATGATGATGTCAGAATATTGCAGGAGATTGCCGAAGGCCATGACCTCACCTATTCCATCCATTTTCCGCTGGACACAGTGCTTGGCGCCGAAGAACCATTCAGAAGCCAATCTGTTGAGAAACATATCGAAATAATCAATACTACTCTCCCTCTCAGTCCCTCAGCTTATATTGTCCATTTTAACGGTGATGACAAAGCTCATCATGGCGAAACCCCATCAGATGACATGGATCGCTGGCTTGAAAATAACCGGAAATCCATGAAGGAAATACTGGCATCTGTAAATGTACCAGCCGGGGATTTCTGCATTGAGACCCTTTCTTTTCCCCTATCAATAGTTGATGGCATCATCGAAGACCTCGAATTGTCCGTCTGCCTCGACATCGGTCATCTTATTGTAAACGGCTATTCCGTGAAGGAGCATCTTGACAGTTATCTCGACAGAACAAAGTCAATCCATCTGCACGGAACATCCGGCGCGAACGACCACCTGGACCTTTCGTACCTCGACCCAGCAATCATTACTCTACTTCTCCCGAGAATTACCGAACGCGATCTGAATCTCATAATAGAAGTTTTTAACGAGAAAGACTTTCTTAAATCCATGAAAGTCCTGGACGAATATCATTCGCAATCTTAACGCTCAGGCTTAAGCCAGGACGGCACCCGCGGCAAGAACAAGAGTTTCGATTATTTCGCTTCCGGCTCCGATGATATCTCCCGTAACCCCGCCAATCTTTCTCGTCGCCCATTTCCCGAAAAGTATAGTGATAAGCCACGCGCCGCCAAATACCGCGAGCGGAGGAATCTCTACTCCTCCGAAAAGAACAATCAACACCACCGAAGCAAAAAGGACGACCGCTCTGTGAGAACCACCTGCATCCTCGACAAATGATCGCGCTGTACCGCCATCGGAACGTGCGTACGGGTGAGATGCAGCCAGCACCGCCTGCATTGAGCGTGAAACAACAAAGGCAATAAGAATCCAGTGCGTCTCGCTTGTATCAACCAGTCTGCTGAAGCATACAAATTTTGCCAACAACACGATCACCAGAGCAGCACCGCCAAAGGTTCCGATTTGGGAATCTTTCATAATGGCAAGAGTCCTGTCCTTGTCACCACAACCGCCCCAGAAGCCATCAGCCCAGTCGGATAGACCATCAAGATGCAATCCCCTGGTCATTATAACTGCGAGGACGACCAGAAGCAGAGCCACACCTTCTGGCCAGGGCTGAGATCCGTAACGTTCGATTAATACCGCAATCGAGTAAAGGACCATCCCAAGCATCAAACCGATGAGGGGAAACCAATATAGTGAGGATGCAAATTTTTCCGCATCTTTTCCTCGAATCGGAAAAATCGTCAAAGTCCTGAACGCTGTAATAAATCCACTCAAGAATTAATCGTCCTTTTCGCTAACTCCCGCCGAACTGAATGTAGCCATTTCGCTGTATATCTTAACGGAAGCGTCGACAATTGTCATTGCTAAAGCACCACCAGTTCCTTCACCAAGACGCAAATCGAGATCCAATACCGGTCGAGCTTCAATATGCTCCATTATGACACGATGACCCTTTTCCTGCGACATATGACTGAAAAAGAGATAATCACGGACTTCAGTCTTCATTTGCATTGCCGTCACAGCACCTGCCGTTGATATAAACCCGTCTACCATAACTGGAATATTATTGGCCGCAGCTCCAAGAATAAAACCGCAGATACCCGCTATTTCCAGCCCGCCAACCGCAGCAAGAATATTAATCGGATCCGTCAGTAAGTGGCGGTTAACATCAAGCGCCCTTTCAATGACGTCAATTTTTACCTTCAGCTGATCATCATCAATCCCTGTTCCCCGCCCAGTGATGTCTTTTACTGTTATGCCGAGATACACAGAATAAAGAGCCGTTGAAGGCGTTGTGTTCGCTATACCCATGTCGCCCGTGCCCAAAAGTGTAAATCCATCCGCCACGGCTCCCTCAGCAAGCTCAATGCCGACTTCAACTGCCTTAATCGCTTCTTCAACCGTCATGGCAGGACCCTTTGCCATATTCTCTGTACCAGCCTTGACCTTCCTGGAAATCAATCCTTCACCTTCCAGTTCAGACGCCACGCCCATATCTACCACAGCAAGCTCAGCACCCGCATTGCGCGCAAGCACATTGATAGCCGCTCCGCCAGCCAACATGTTAAACACCATTTGCGGCGTAACCTCCTGCGGAAATGCAGAAACACCTTCATCCGCCACACCGTGATCACCGGCAAAACAGAATATCTTCTTTTTAGGCAACTCAGGCTTTACATTTTTCGTCGCCAGACAATATTGCATGGCGAGCTCTTCCAAACGACCGAGCGAACCCTTGGGCTTGGTCAAATCATCAAGATGCGCCTGTATCTCCGGTTCTAGAGATTTATCTACAGTCTTAATAGCTTCTAATGTCTGCTGCAACTTACTCATATTTCTCCTCTTCTCCGGATCAACGATCCCCAGATACTCTGGATGATTAATATCTACAGGATGAAGTGAGCCAGACCAGTGCCTTCAGCTTTGCAACTCTTCCTTGTCGCGATTACTTCGTTCTTTTCATCTTCATTTTATTATTCACAAAAAAAAGGGTTTCGGCAGGTGTAACTCACCTGCCGAAACCCTTTTCCATTAGATCTCGTTATGTATCAGTCTGGCTCGTCTTCTGACTCCTCTTCTGTTTCAGCCGCCTTCCCATTCCGATAAATCGAAGCAGTGGCTTATATAGCCAAAACATTTCCTCTTACAGGAAAAGAGTTACAGCGGCGGGACCGTGTACGAATTTAACGCACTTCCGTTTGCCAAACTGAAATGAGGATTAATCAAACGAGCAAAGATATCAAGAAGAAACTGGAAGAACAGCCTAACTATTTCCGGCGCAGAATCTCTTCGGCCTTTTTATTCTTCAGTTCGACCGCGTAATCAAGGGCTGTTTTACCGTTTTTCACCTTTATCGACCGATCAGCGCCCTTGGACAGAAGAATATTTATCATCTCAGGACTTGCGCTGGCTGCTGCCTCAATAAGTGGCGTTCCACCACCCGTACTCTGACTGTTTACATCCGCACCATTCTCCAACAACATCTTCGCCATATCGATATAGTCCTTCGCCGCAGCAAAATGCAGAGGAGTCCAGCCGTCGTTCTCTTCTGCAAGAATATCGGAGCCCTGATCAATAAGCAGTTTTGCAAGTTCCAGATGATTACGGTCGGCCGCAAAATGAAGTGCTGTCTTCCCGCTCTTGGTACTGACGTCCAGCTTCGCCTTCTTACTAAGCAGGACTTTCGCCGCCGCAACATTGCCCCGTACCGCTGCATAATGCAGCGGCGTCCAGCCAGAACTGTTCTGTATATTGACATCTGCCCCATTCTTGATGTGACGCTTAATGTCATCGACATCATTACGCCCTACAGCATGAACTATGGTCTTATGTTTTACAGGCTCAGGAACAGTCCTGCAGGAAACAGTCGAGACAATCAAAATCAACAGCAATGCTAAACATGCCATACGGCTAGAGACGTACAATACACTGGTCATTGCTTCAGCTCCATCGGCAACCCGGCAACAGTAAGGATGACGCTGTCAGCAATAGTAGCGATTTCCTGGTTCATCCGACCAGCCATATCACGGTAAAGCCGTGATGCCTGATTATCAGGAACAATACCCATGCCTACCTCGTTGCTGACGAGAATAATGTCGCATGGTGCCTGGACAAGAATATCCATAAGGTCACTGGTTTCCTGAAAAGACTCTGCGCCATCACCATGCTTGTACATGAGATTACCCATCCAGACAGTAAGACAATCTATCAACGCAACTTCAGTCCCTTCGGGAATCTTCTTTATTGCGCCAGCAAGATCAACAGGCTCTTCGATTGTTGTGAACGAATCACCTCGTTCAGCCTTGTGGTTAGCAATGCGGTCTTCCATCTCACCATCTATCGCCTGTGCTGTGGCTATAAAAACCCTATTGCTGTATTCCAATGCCAGCTTGAGCGCGTATGCACTCTTTCCGCTCCTTGCTCCACCTGTTACTAACGTAATCATATGAGGTGCATCATAAACAGGATGTCAAAACCTGTCGAGTGTCATTTTGATGACCATAGGGATCAGCGCAATCAACATTCAACATTGACTCTTTTTCAATATGCTCAACCTGCTTTCTTTTTATCATCTCCCATTTCAGAACGCAATCGTTTAAGCTGATACGCAATAGACGCCCCGGTTCCGTATCCAAGCATATCAGCCGCCGCCCTTTGATTCATGCCTGCGTACTTGCAAACCATTCTCGTTGCTGTCGGCCTGGCAATTGAATCATGCTGCACATTTAAAAGAGATATTTGATGTTTGACCATGATGCTTAAATCAATTCAGATGAATATTGCATTAGACATAGACGGAACGATAACAAGATATGAGCTTATTATCGATCGAGAGATATTTCGATAATAATGAGCTTGACTATTATCGGAAAGAAAGATATCTTTTCTTAATAATGCGTAGGAAAAAACATGGCTCAGGCAGGTTGGTTCAATGTACAGGCGGTTTCGAAGCTTATGTACCGAATCCATTGCCACCGAAGCTAGAGTTCGCCCCATCCCTTTTGAGGTCACTATCAGATGCCGATCGCTTAATCGGGAAATTGGCCGGTGAAGGGCGGAGCCTGCAGAATCCCCATTTGTTGATGCGCCCCTTTATGAAGCGGGAAGCCGTGCTGTCCAGCCGAATCGAGGGAACCCAGGCCACCCTAGGAGAAATCCTTGCTGCGGATGCCGGAGCCGCTGTTAACAGAAGTCCTGATGATCTGAAAGAAGTAGCAAACTATGTCACCGCACTTGAGTATGGCATTCAAAGATTATCAGAACTACCCCTATCTCTTCGCCTTGTAACCGAGCTGCATGAAAAACTGATGCAGGGTGTTCGAGGCGAACACGCAACACCAGGCGAGTTTCGCCGAAGCCAGAACTGGATAGGTCCGGCCGGCTGCTCACTGCAGAATGCTTCTTATATACCGCCACCTGTTGAAGAAATTATGCCCTGCCTTGCCGAATGGGAATTGTTCCTGCACGACAGATCACTCCCCCCTTTGATTCAGGTAGCCATGATGCACAGTCAATTTGAAGCCATACATCCATTTCTTGACGGCAATGGTCGCGTCGGCAGGCTCCTGATTACTCTTTTCTTAATTGAACGAGACATCCTCCCTACCCCTCTGCTCTACCTCAGTGCATTCTTTGAAGCTACACGGTCGGACTATTATGACCGATTGGCATCAGTAACTGGTCAGGCCGCCTGGGCCGAATGGATAGAGTACTTTTTAAATGGCGTTGCACGTATGTCTGAAGACTCACTTAATAGAGCAGAGAGAATCAACTCTCTTCTGAACAACTGGCGACAAATGGCTGTCGACAGAAGCAGCACACCTCTGGACATTCTTAATCTACTTGAAGAGAATCCCTATTGCACTGTCAAACAAGCGTCTGGGAAAATGGGCGTAGCATTTTCAACAGCTCAACGCGGTATCGACAAACTACTCTCATTAGACATCCTTAAACCGATTGACACAGCAAAGCGCAATAGAGTTTACTGCGCACAGGAAATCATGGATATTCTTGACGAGCCACTGTCCTTCTAGGCTCTGGTAGGCTCTGGGGTCAGACCTCGAATCTCGAATATTATGCTCCTGATATCTTTTTTTCGATACTTGCAACTTGCTTCCTCAGCCTCTTGTCTTTCTTCATAACAGCACGTAATCTCTTTAACTGATATGAG
>JAUUYL010000083.1 GCA_030590485.1 Lentisphaerota bacterium
CGAGCTGGTACAGGTAAAATCCTGTTCGCTTGTCGATGCCGGTTTATTGGACAAAAGAAAGTTGCTCCAGGTGTGCAACCCTGAACTCTTTGCTTGCTATCTCCGCGATTTTTTGCCGAATAGGGGCGGTTGATTAATTACCCGCGTAATGAGCTGGGCTATCGGGGCATGACGGCCCAATCCCTGAAACCAAAATACGTCGAGGCGCTGGTCAAACTTTGGACGGGCAAGGAGTTATCAACTGGCGCCATTACCGCGGGCATCATGACTACGATCAGTGTGTGAATTGGTAGCGCTGCGGTCTAGACCCGATTGGGGCGGAAAAGCTGCTCGTTCCAGATCTCACGACAGGGAGGACGTTTTCATACGTCACTGTCTTTAGTCCAGAGTGTGACAATGCAGCAAAAAAGACATCGTTGTCATCCAGGAACAGACCATCACTACCGATTCCCTGCCACTGAATATCTCCGTGAACAGTAGTTGCCAGTGTGATGCTGGAATTCGCAACCAGCAATACCATTATTCCAGACGGCGCCATTTGCTGAACAATGAAAGTCTTTCCATTAATTGCCTTAACGGCGGGTTTCGATTCCCGAACGATCGATGGTATTGCTGTATTTTTTGCCCTGACAGTCCCTTCGTTATCGACCAGATAGGCAAATCCCTTGCCGGATTCATAGCTTCCAAGAATCAAAAAACTATCCAGAGAATCGATGTACTTGACGCTGTAGGTATAATATTTGACCTTGTCCTCTATCTTAATGGAATGTTTTACTGGATACCCTGTCTTGGGGTCGAATATCGAGTACATCAACTCTACATGCGCCTTAGATTTGACAACTCGTTGCCAGACAAGGCAGGCGTGATCCGCTGACCCTGCAATCAAGGGCCACCAGTCTCTTGTACTGCTCCCGACAGCGACGCTTATCTCTCTTTGAAATTCACCATCCGAACCATATACCCTGGCCATAACGTCGTCCCCCGAGCCAAGATTATCTACCCCACCACCATCGACCCAGCCTTCTGAATAAAAAACAACAAATAGATTGCTGACGGCTGCAACATGGCCGGAATGCCCGCCATCTTGTACCAACCGTGGATACGCATCGACAGGTCTTCCATGTGGATCGTAAATCCCGAATCTTTGCGCCACTTTTCTTTTGGCATTCCAACCATCTTCCATGGTTACCATTATTCTGCCATCTGAAGTAATCGCTGAACTGGCCGGTTCTTGTGCTTCGCTATTGGAAATCAACAGCTGGGGGCGAATGACCGGCTTGTCCACATCGAAAAAAGAGTAATAGATATCGTGTGTCCAGTCACCAGTAGCAGAAGCACCCTCGGGCGGGATACCCGAGCTCGCCCAGATCAACATATACTTGCTGCCATCCTGCAATGGAACAAAGTCAATTCCATGCTGAAATTCGCGATTGTCCATGGAGTGCACATGGTCGTTTAAAATGAAGAACAATATAAGAATATGTAGAATGTTCTTCCCCAAGGCTGAAAGCCTGACAGCGCAAGTAATTACCTTGCTGGATCTTAAAATAAATGTGATATTTCTATACATTTACAATCACCCTGATTGGGAAGAGGTCGTATCTTTCAACGCCCGGGAAGTACAAAAAACTTTTCGTGAAAGTTTGAATAAAATAGATTGAAGAAGACCAGCAGTGACGATGTTCGTCTGCTACAGCCGGTACATTCAAGCTGTGTTTTGTTGGCAGGACGGCGCTACACGGTAGTGTGCTTCCTCCTGGTTAGGTGGCAATCGGCTCACCTTGGATGTTTTGAATGAAACCTTGCCGTTTTCGTCAAAATGACAATAGATATATTTCGCGGATTTACATCGATCCAGATCACCTTCAGATATTTCGAAGAATTCCATATCACTCAGCTTGCTCGCAGTCGTGGTATTTATGCGTCGGTTATGCTGGCCGAACTTTTTCTGATTTATCTTTGACCATCCTACAACACAGCACGCGATAGCGAGACATGCTATTGCACAAAACGCCAAGAGCTGAACTAATTGTTCTTTGTCTACATGGAAATACGAATGTCTATCGAAGAATTCGATAGCCTCCATAGCGGGAATTAACGATATTAGCGGAATTAATAGAAAAACCCATAGACACCACATAGCCAGAGTCAAGCAGAAATAGAATACTCTCATCCAAACAGGTTGTAATTTGGGGCGTTCAATCAGATTAGGCATCATTGTTTGTTCTCCCCATACAGGAGGTGTATACCACGATCAGGGCTTTTCCATATCGCCATTTTTCCTTTTTTGCGGAAGGCGGCCTTCGGGAACGCCACCACTGTCGTCGAGATTTGTATCAACCAGTAGACCAACGGATACCAGATCATCCAGTAAAAGTAGCGTCCTAAATGTTCTTCGTACCTGTGATCCAAGAACAGGCTGACGGAGAATTGGACAAGGCAGAATATGCTCAATAACAACCCCGGCCCGGTGGGTACCGGACTTGGCAGACCCTGAAACGGAGAATAATCGGTAAGTGCTCCTGTTATTCCAAGGAGGAGAATGGTCGCTACTGTGTAGGCCCAAAATATACTGACAAGGGATTCAAGGTAAATTGGCCACATTCTCAGTCTCTTCCAGGAAAACGCCGGGCGCCAATACCGCAACAGCACCTCTGCGCCACCCTGTGCCCAGCGTAGCCTTTGAAGCCAGAGGCCCCTCAACGTTTCCGGAATCAACACCCAACATAAGGCGTTTGTCTCGAATCGTATGTCCCAAAAATCAAGTTGGAGTCTCCAACTGACATCGATGTCTTCGGTTACCATGTCGGAATTCCAGTACTCTATTCTCTGTAGCGCGCTTTTTCTGAACATGACCACAGCGCCGGAGACGGTCAGGACGCGCCCCAGGATTCGTTGTCCTCTCTTGATCATTCCAATGATCGAAGAAAACTCTCCAACCTGAATCTTTCCAAGCAATGTGGACCGGGTTGCAACTCTTGGATTCCCCGTAACTGCGCCGACTCTTGGATATTTGATAAAGTGCCGTATCATCCAGCGTACGGCGTTGGGGTCCAACGACACATCGGCATCCACGCATAGCAGATACTGGTATCGCGAGGACATCGCCGCCAGACTCAAACCTTTCGCCTTTCCCTGATTACGGTCGAAATGAATTACCCTCAGTTGTGGGCAATTGTCCGCCAGTTGGTCCAGAATGGGTCCGGTATCGTCACTGCTGGCATCATCCACTGCAATGATTTCAAAAGCAGGATAATCCAGATTCAGTAGGCAGGATATTGTATGTAATACGCATTCTGATTCATTGTGACACGGAACGATGATCGTGACGCCTGGAGAACAGGGTAAAAGGGGCGGGTGATTGACGACGTACTGCTCCCGCCTTTCCCAATGGAAAAAATACCATAAGCCGGAGACTAACCACACGATAGTCATGATTAGCGGATAGAAGAATGCGAAATAAACGAGGGCGTGTATTAACATCACAAAATTCCTGCTTTTATTAAAAGTTCTTATAATTTCTCTGGTCTTTGAGATGATTAACGACCGCCAGGATGATCCCCAAGCGAAATTCCCTCCCTTATTGCTTTGAACGTTTTTTCATTTCCCATAATCACGCCAGGCACATAAGCAATATTGACTATTCCCTGCGCCTGCAGATTCCTCATCTGAGTTGTAATTTCTGCCATCGGCATCGAGTTGTTCTGAGCATCGATTGGTGCGGAAATACTAACTATTATTTTTGACACGATGCCCGGAAATACCCGTATCAACTTTTTCATACGACGAAAGTCTTCTTCTGTTGGACTCATTGACAAAACGGCATAGTCATAGGGGGCGATGTCGCTTCGCACCATCTGGCTGATCGAACGCGTATTCTCGAGCATACGTTCAATGGTGGTATCAAGCATCCTGGCGGACTTGGCGGTTGGCCGATATTTTCTGATCTGGTTTACCAGTATAAGTGCAAAACTGTTAGGAGCCTCCTTGGCTGTAACATCTTCCGTGTCGTCCTGCAGTAAGATGCCATTGAAGTGGTTATAAGCCGCAAGATCCTCGAAGATAGTCTTTATGATTTGCTCCGAGTCGGGTGTGTTCGAATTTGCGTCAGATATATGTCTGTTGTCGGAACGGTCATTCTGGATGAACTTATAGTGGTCAGGTATCAATCCCCGGCTATCGAATTCAAAATCGTAAATCGGCATTACCGCAAATACTTCTACCTCGCTGCGAGTTGTCAGTTGCCATGCGACCCTGTTGAAAAGGTCTCGTTTGACCGGTAGGCGTCTATTGGCGAAATAGAGTGAGTCTGCTTTGCCGTCGTTATTATCGTCAGAATATGCCTTTAGAAATACATGGCTGATTGCGAGATATTTCACCTGGTCCAGTAAGAAATCGAGGTTGCGTCGCTGTATGGCAATGTCTTCGTTATAGATATCGTCTAGATCTACCTGTATGGCTCTCACCGGTTCTATGGCTTTTATATGCTCCAGTTGCGCAACAAATTCTGCGATAGCTGGATTGCCTTCTATCAATATACGGGAGATATTGAACAATTTATCCAGTTGATTAGGGACATCGTCCAGAGATAGTGTGATTGGCATTCCGGCCGATCGTGAGGCCTTCAGTGTAAAGCTGTTATATTTTCCGTAAGGCCAGACCATTACTCTTGGTTTGACGCCGAGGTTCTTTTCAATTGCTCCCGTGCTGTCGAGCAAATCGCTTAGCAAGCGTTTTTGATAAGCACTCTCGGTTTCGTACCTTCCACCCACGAACAATCGTGTTATGGCGGCAGCTTGTTCATTACCCTGAGGGTTTCCCTTTATCCCTTTGTGAAGGTCATAACTGTGAGAGGCAAACTCGATTAGCCCGGAGGCCAGCATCTCTCTACCTTCTTGCCAGGTTATAAACTTGTCGCGGGAGACCACTTGTTTCCCGTAGAGCACGGTGCTGCCTTGTTCTACATCCATCCAGGAGCCCACGATGGCTATAACGGCGGGATAGTTAAACATCTTCAATACGGGGAATGCTATTGTATATACACCCTTATAGCCGTCATCGAATGTGATCAGAACCGCTTTATCGGGTAATGAGGAATGGCCCTCTCGGGCAGACAGAATGTCATCGATGCTGACGATGGTATAACCATGTTCCCGCAGCCAGGAGAAATGAGCGATCAGGTTATCGGTGGATACCGCAAACTGGTCTTTGTCGAGATGACCGCTGATGTCATCGCGTACATCATGGTAACAAATCGATAGGAAGGAACCGTTACCACCAGCCAGGCTTGCCTCTGGGAGGAATAAACTGGCGATGAGCAGTATTATCGCTTTCATCAGAATCTTATGCTCAGGAAACCAAATCCGGTTACTGTGTACTCTTCATCTCCGTCGTACACAGCTCTGCCGTAACTTATTCCGTAATTGAAGTTCAGGGAATCGCTAATATTATGTATGTGTTGATATTGCGCATTGCCTATAAAATCGGTATCAAAGTCCTTCTGATCGTAGACCCCGGCACTCAGTGTGAGTCTCTGTTGAAAAACATGTTCAAAGCGCTGGTAGCTTGTCCACAGATTGTCAATACCCATTAGAAAAGATACATCGTACTGGGGACTGAAATAGGGCACATCTTGCTTCGAATTGTGAGATCCGTATCCTTCGGCAATCAGGAAACCCTGGTATCTGGGTCTGTTTATGATCTGCCGGTTTCCGGACACGAGCAGAATCTGCCTTTTATTGCCGTCATCAAAATCCAGGGCATTGACGGCGCCACCCGCTCCCCATTCTTCGCTGGCATTGAATTGGGCGCCAACACTCACGAGATTGGCATTTACATCGAATAGCGCCGCTTGAAGGGGTACCTGGTTGGTGTCTACTTGCAGGCTGCCCTCTACATTCCAGTTATCGTTGATACGATACAGGGCATCGAGCGATCCTCCGATGTCTGGATCGTCGATGAGGCTTGCGCTTAGCTCGAAGGAACTGATCCAGTCTTTGCCTCGATATTCAAGACCGGCACCCGTTCTGTAGCGATCACCATTTCCTTCATCGAAATTGGAGGTTGCGTTAAACGAATGCACAAATGCCCTGTAGCGATAATCTACAGGTTGTGAATATAAAAAGGCATCCACTCGATATTCTGATTGACCTTGCGGACCACCCGTACTATTCCCAGCCGAAGCACTTGTAATGAACTCGCGCTTGTTGTGGTTCTGCCAACGTTTGTTCAGGGCGGAGAGATTGCGGTTGGTTTCATAATGTTCGTTGATGTATTCCATTTCCTCATCGGCCTTTTCATACATCCCACGATCCAGCAGGGCATTACTGAAACCAATCCGTGCGGATAACAGATCAGGTTCGATCGCGACTATCTGAGAATACTCTGACAACGATTTATCCAGCCACGTCCTCCAAGCGTAAATCTGACCCAGTTCATGACGAATGTCTGTGTTGTTTGGCGCAACTGACAGTGCTTGCTCCAGTATCTCCTGGGCGCTTTTCAGATCTCCAGCCTGACTTCTGGTCAGCGCCGATAGTATGAGTGCTTCGACTTTTCGCGGATTCTGGCGTCTAAGCTTCGATGCGGGATTGGTGATCCATTCAGCCTGGTTTTTTAGCAATTCATCCGCGCCAGCAATGGCTTTGTCATATTCCTGGAGGTCGAGAAGGATATAAATCCGGGTGACTTTCGCGTGGTAGTTGTTGGGGTCTTTTGCCAACAACATCTGAGATATGTCTTTTGCCTTTTCTGGTTGCCGTGCCTGGTAATATGCGGTCAAAACGGATTCCAGAACGTAGACTGGAACTTCCGGCGAAGGCAAGCGCGGATTTTCATAGACGCTAATGGCGGCTTGATAGTTTCGTTGAACGACAAGAGCCACGATCAGGTCAAATCGGGTTCTGCTGTATTCGTTGGAGCCCGGAGGGAAGAGTCGTAGACTCTCGTAGAGTAAACGCACGGCAAGATCAATGTCCTTATGCTGATCCTTTCCCTTCTTGCCTTCCTGTAGCTTGCCCCAACGAATATAGGAAGCAGCGATGTCCAGCTTGACAGCATGAATTTCGGAAGGAGAAAAATACTGAATATGTTCTTCCATGACAGGCAGTGCCAAAAGACTTAAGCCCAGCCGACGAAGTGAAAAAACTTTACCCCTGATGGCTTCCTTATTATTTGCATCGATGGCGATGGCCTGGTTATATAAATCGACTGCCTTGATATCGCTCCCTTTTCTTGAAGCTATGTATGCTTGTACGATAACGGCGTCGATACGTTTTCTCTCTGATGGATCGAGATGTGCTAAGACTTCAAGAGCCTTATCAAAAGCGCCTGCATCCGTATACGCCAATGCAAGTCCCAGGATCGCTTGCACAGAGCTATAATTGCTTTTCGTCAGAGCGGATTTATACCACTTGATCGAGGTTTCCACGTCCTGCCTTTCTCTCGCTGCCTTGGCAACTTGAACTGCTACATATACAGGTGTGGACTGGGCTTGCAATGGTTCGGCGAGTTGCAGGGCCCGCGCATATTGATGGTTCCAAGCCAATACAACAATGTAATCGTAAAGCACGGATTTGTTTTCTTGATTATGCTGATATAGTTTTTCCAGAATCTTCAGGGATTCATGCAAATTGCCTTTTCTTGCCTCCTGAACGGCCAGACGACGTGCTATCTCCGTACTTCCGTTTTCCTCATAATCAGTCGGAGTCGCCTTGGCGTCCGTTGGAAGGGAAGGCAGGATCGTTATGGAAAGGAGCAGGAAAATGGACTTTATGAGCCCCATCCCCGATGTCGATGCAAACCGCATTGAAGGAAACTCTATTTTTTCTATGTGCTCTTGAACTTCGAGGCCCAAGAACCTTAGCCGATGAAATTTAGCATATTCATGAGATCGATTCCATCAAATCGTGCTCAGCAGTTACGTGATGCACATGCCGGCTACGCCAAACCGCGCAAACCTACTGAATATGCACGAATTATACTCACTGTACCGAACACCCGCTGATCCAGCATAACCAGTAACTTATAGATTTTTAAAGACGCGGCGCGCTGTCGCAAACCCTCTGGCCGATCGAAAAAACCGGACACAGACACCAGGGACTGCTGGAACAAGCGCAAACAGCTGGAAGTGGTCCGCTCAAAACTGAATCGCGGCTATAAACTGAAGGAAGGCGATGAGCTGCATCGTAAACGCGATAATTACACGGAATATTTACGGCAATTTTGCGCTTGAGCAGGCCGTACGCCTTGAAGAAGTGGCTTGCCATCTCTCACGCATCGGTGAGGGGAAGGTTGAAGCCAAACACCGCACCGTCTGCGGGTACCTTGCTCACCCAGAGCTTCCCTCCGTGAGACTCG
>JAUUYL010000086.1 GCA_030590485.1 Lentisphaerota bacterium
ATGTTTTGGCATGTAGACGGCGCTCAAAATGTTCTTTCAACTCGATGTGCCGTTCTCGGAGGACTCTTCGAAGAATACTGGGAGCAACGAAATGCTGCTTAAAGGTAACTTTCGTGTCCTGCACCCATGGCGGAAGCTGTCAGAAAGAGCTTGTACGCTTCACGGACTTACGACCGGGGGATCTTTCGGCAGATTTATTATAATCGGAGCCATAATCACATCCATAATGGCGGCATATGCTGCACTGGGCGTCGCCGGAATGACCATCCCGCGAGATACTACCATGATAATGTCATGATACTGATGCGCCGCATTTGCATCTCCCTTGAAAATCTTCAAATTAATCCGCACTCTCCCCACAAACAGATAATTTTGACCTGATTCCAGCTGCGGAATCCTGAAATTGCCATTCCCGTCCGTGCGGGATCGGTAAACCATTTCCCGCTTATCCACGCTCCACACCCGTACCGGCATGTCCACCACAGGCGTCTCACCATCAGGATAAAGAGCCAAACCGACAATAGCCTCCTCCAAAAGCTCAACCTGCACCTCCGCATCCTGCGCCATCGCACCCGTCGAACACACGGCCAAAACAAGCAACACTATTAAACTCATTTTCATGGTATACATAACAACATAAAGGGTCAGAATTAGCAAGTATTCTTGTGAGCCTATGCATCTTAACGAATCATAAGTATACAATGGTAAAAGCCTCCCGTTATTCAGTATTAATTACTCAACATTCATCATTCTCCTGCGCTTGACTCCCGCCTGCAAACGTTTTACAATTCCCTCATGAAAAATACATATATCATCATATTGGTAATTGTCTTCTCGCTCCTAGCCCCAACCTATTCACCCGCCGAAGCAGACTGGGCCGTCGACATTCTGCCAGGCGCACTGCTGGCTAATTTTTCTGCCGATGAATTCCATGTCATCCACGACAATCAAAAGGAAGAAGTATCTATGCTTTCTTCTATCCCAAGTATCGCCGCCGGTTGCTCAATCGAAAGAGTCAGTGGCTACATCGACCTCAAGGCTGGCGCTGGCATGGTCTTGAATGCCAAGTTTAACAGTTTTATGTATTTCGCCTCGGCTGGCATATACAAAGAAATTCGACCCAGCATCATGATGGGTCCACATATTACTGTCTCTCAGTTCTCTGCACCCAGCTGGTGGGGCGATGCCGATATCGAATTCGAGGATACCGTCGGATACCTCATAGGCATGCATCTTATCGCCGGCGACAGAATCTCGTATCTGCTCTCCGTCGACTACCTCTCAGCCGTGTTTGATGTCGACCCGACATCACCAGTCAAAGCGAACAAAGAAGAACTCGATATATCCGGCATCGCAGTCCAATTCGGAGTGAGAGCGCAGTTCTAACAGCTTCGCTTCGCTCGTGAAACGTAAAGCGTAATTCACCCACACTTAGTTCTAAGAACGGCAATAGGTCATAGGCAGTAGGCAATAGAGCCCATAATCTCCCATCTGCTAAAATCCCGGGCATCTAGGTCCCGTCTTCGCTTTCAGCTACGCCGTGGCAAGCGGGGGAGCGGGCGGGCAACTCTCTCCACAGCCTACAATCCTATCCTTTTTATCGGCGTGTATCGGCGGCTAATTCTCCCAAAGCTCCGCTTTGCTCTATTTCATCGACTCAGGAATGAAGACAATGACTTTCTTGGAGATGCGCTTTACGCGCTTGCCTGGCTTCTGAGGTTTCGTGATCTCAAGCTCAAGCTTAAGTCGACCGACATAAAACTGATACCTTCCAATATCAAAATTAGGTAGCTTATACTTCCCCGTATCATCAGTGGTGGTCTTGAAAAGATTCTTCTTCGTATCAATACTGTTGACCTGTATCTTTACTTTCTTGGCTGGCAACTGCTTGCCGTCCTTGTCGGCAATCAAAAACACCTGACCCTGTATTTCCACCTGCTTCAAGACAACAAGCGGTGAACGCCCTTTCTTCGCCTTAAGGATGTCGTCGCCCTTCCCTTTATCCTCTACATTCTGCGCCAGAGAAAAAGAACAGAAACAGGCAAACAGCAATATGCCGAGCAGACCGCATGCCGGGTTACCACGGCTCATATATCGCCCTCGTATACGGGTAGAAAAGCTGAGACACCGATGCAATATTCCCAGGCGACTTATCACAGCCAAAAAATATTTGCAGGGCTTCGAGGTTCCACTCACAACTAATACGCCATCTCGATTCATTTCACACACCATACCTAATACATTATCAACCAATACCCATCCATCATTATACACGCATCGATCACCCTTTATCAACAACTCCCTTGCACCATCTTTGACTCGGCACCCAATAACCCTATGAACCAAAGGAGTCGCATCTTTCGAAGGCGCAACAGCGACAATATCACCCACACACACATCATCCGCCGAAACAGACGATATCTTCACCACATCACCATCACACAGAAACGGATCCATACTGCCGCCATGAACCCTTATAGAACAGTCCAAATCCTCACCCACTAGAGAATCCAATAGACCCGTCAATTCGCCCCCAAAGACCCTGCATATCGCCCTGTCCTGTTTCATGAAATACCGCTATTCAAATAATGATTCTATCTGTTTAATCACACTCTCATCTTTCTTGAAAACAAAATCATATCCTGAAACCTGCCCGACCAATGACTCAACAAAAGAAACCACGCTGTTCATCTTCCCCTCATCATACCATGGTATCGAGGCAACAGGCATTATCCGCTCAAAAACATCCTTTACCTCTAAAGGTCTAAGCTCATTTCCCTCACCCTGCCTGAGAAAATATATACCCTTGAGCACACCCGACTTGTTGAGCGCATATCCACCATCCCCGGGCCATGGCGTTCCATGCGCCCGAAAACATCCCTCCTGCTCCCTGATCACAATACGATCATCACTCAATATCTCAAAATCACTATGCTCATTGATTATATCCGAGATTGTCGTCTTGCCTGCACCCGAAACACCCAACAACACAACCGCCTCTTCACCCCGCATAATCCCCGCACCATGCACCAGACAACCACTACGTGACGCAAGTACATGCGTCAACAAAAGCTGATCCAACGGATAAAGCAGAGGACTGGGAACCCTGCCGCGACATTCATCATCAGAAAAATTGCACTCAATGATAATATTATTACAGCCGGCATTCATCTTTGCCGCCCATGGCGGCCGATCGTTTGGCATCTCAAAACACGAAACAAACCAACGACATTCGCCGTCATCCAACAGCTTCCACGCAGACTCCGCCTCAGCTACAACCTTCATGTTCTTAAAATCGGCATTGCTATGCTGGAGTATTTCTGTGGCAATATTTATGTCAGAGGAAAATGGCGTCGGCCCGGAAAACGCAACCATCGGACCCGCTTCCTCTGGATAATACATATCCAGCGCTGAACGAATTCGAAAAGCAGTCTGGGCTATAGCAAACGTACTATTCATAGTTAAGCCCAATAAGAACTACAATCAGGAACCCTTCCTCGCACACTGATTGGCCATGCATGGTGAAGCACCAACATTAAACCCACCCTGATTAGACTTACATCCAACACCCAGCACTTCGTCCGCAGCCAGCTCAATCGCCCGCAACTGCGGCTTCTCATACGGCTCCTTCACCTTATTGTCACTTTGACTATTCATCACACCCTCCATTAAATAATTTCACTGTCTCTTCCCCCTGACCCGGACAGTAGGACTATGGACGGTAGACAGTGAAATCACCCCCGCTACGGGGTCCCCTGTCCTTTGCCCTCTGTCCACTGCTTACTTTCTCCACAGCCCACAAGTCTTATCTGCTTTATCCAGGGCATCTAGGTCGGGAGACCGGGCGGTTAAACTTTTCTCCCTCTGCTTACCGCTTACTGCTCACTCTTTTCTCCCTCTCCCCCGCTATCTCACACACATACTCAGAGTAAACCCCTTCGCCGCCCATCTCAAGCCCGAAAAAGCCCGGACAGCTGTCGCACAACAATCGGCGATCACAGCTGGAACAGGGATAATCCGCACCCGCCTTCACGTCTGATATAGCCGACATCTTACGCCAGGCATCGCTGAACGCCATCTCTTTCAGATCAAAACTGGGTTCAGGCGCCATCAGGCACGGCTTCAATATCCCAGCAGATGTAACATGAAAACAACTCATACCAGCCCCACAGTCATATAGCGACTCGGAAGGCTCAAGCTTCCCCACTTTTTCAACAAATGCCCGCCAATGTTCCGCCCGCCCGGGAATCATAAATTCTCTCTCAACAACCTCCTTCGGACTGAGCCGCAATTCCAAAGGTCCCCTACCCCCGTCCAACCTCGGAAATATCGCACCGTCGACCCGCAACTTAACGCCGTTCACCTTCGCAATATCCAGCATTCCTTCAAGCTCATCCCTGTTCAATGTCATCAGAATCGTCTTCAGACTCACATCGACACCACGATCTTTCAACAATTTGAAACCCCTCATCGTTTTCTCGAAAGACCCATCAACCCTAGTCACCCTGTCATGTACCGACGCAGTCGCACCGTAAATCGAAATCTCAATTGTATGCGGCAAAAAATCAGCAAGAAACTCGGCCATCGATTCATCCACAAGCGTCGCGTTGGTAAAAAGACTCACTACCAGACCCGCCATCTTCGCATGTTCATAAATATCCCTGAAATCATCGCGCAACAGAGGCTCGCCACCTGTGATCAACAGAAACAAACACCCCGCCTCCGCCAATTGATCAATATAACTACAAGCCTGCTCCGTCGACATCCCGTCCGCCTCATCATTGTCACGAATATAACAATGAACACAATTGATGTTGCAACGATCCGTCAGATCTATACTGCCACATAACGGGATCCTGCCCTCACATACCCGGTCATTCAAAAGCGACAGAAACTCCGCATTACCAACCAAACTATATGTATTGCACACCATGAATTAAACTTTCTTCTACCCTTAGTCCCCCCTGAACCCATCAACACATAGCCCACAAGATTCCCCTCCGTGGAGGGGTGCCGAAGGTGGGGTGGGTTCCACTTAGTCGTCCCCACCTTCCCGTATGAGCTCCGCGGCCAGCAGATCCTGCAAATGCTCATCCAGATCGCGCCTCGCTTCTTCCTTATCGACATCATAATGTTCAACAATCTTATCACATATCTTGCCGGCATCATCATCCAACCGGTCCCAGATAAACTCCCCCGCACCATGCAGAACATAAATGTTTCTCATGTCAGCAAGCCTATTGCGAACGGGTATAAGAAAAGTCTCCCCCGCAACCTGCCGCTTGACCACTTCTTTGTCACGCTGATAAACCATGATTATTTCACCTTCTCAACACTTAACGTAATAAACAACCTCTCGATATCGACCGGCGCCTTCAGATACTGCTTAACTGTCTCCGTCTCGCCATCTCCATTATCTATCACCTGGGTATGCACCACATTCGCATCGTTCTCTGTCCATACCGAAAAGTCGGTCGTTGCACGAACATTAATCGCAACGCCCGTCATTCCCTTGCGCCTGACGAAAGACAGGACAACATCATATTCTTCCGTAAGAACCACTTTGGATTTCTTGACGGTCATTATCGACGACCTGTTATCCGCCACTGTCGGATTTCTTCCAAACGCGTATTCAGCAAGCGCAGTAAGTCCATCATCATCAGAATCACTGAAATCACCCGAGATGACAATGTTCGTCAACTGATCGGCGGTATAGAAATCTGTCTTCCAGGTCACCAACTCCGGAACAACCGGCCCGTACGGGTCATCCGTAGGCACACCCACCTCCGATAGATACAACGCCGGATCTCCTAACAGATTGTAAAATTTCAACAACTCGTCATTTATATTCTTCTTGCCGTAGCTGATCAGCGCACCCTTTACGGCATCACCTAGCACAGGCACCCCATCATTAAACACCTTTTTATAAAATTCTTTGCAGAGCATTTCGGAATCACGGTTCATGGCAAGGCTTGACGGAGCAAATATTGCGATAGCACCACCAGACTGGCCAAGCATCATCGCCTCGCCAAGACAATCAAGCTCAGGAAACTCAAATCTCCCAAATGCACAACTCATGGAAGTAACCACCGGCAGCTGATTCGTATTCGTAAGCGCAGGAACATCTGCAATCGAGAAAATAACTTCGTCAGCAAGAGTAACCGGCCCCGAATGACCAAAATAGTTCATGAATAACGCACCACTATTGATGGCGGCTTTCAGGTCACTGCTGGCAACAACTTCTCCACCGTTTGTCATCAAAATCTTTTCCTGAATATAGCTGCCAGGAATCAGGCCGGAAATATCTTCGCTCGATATATGGAAGTTTCCGCCGTTATCAGGATTATCGGCACACATTATTATCGTCTGCCTCCAGGCATTCCCGACTGCAGCCTCATGCGCAATGATACGCTCCACCAGATTGGTCATGCCTGCCGCCGTGACCGCCGGCAACCGGCCAACCGCCACCTCGGGCATCCAGTCCCCATCCACATCACCATACCCTACATCCGAAGCGGTCAACCCATGAGTTATGCCGAGCAGCATTGGAGGAACAAGCTGATCAACCGCTGATGGATTAGCACCCTTGTAATCATATGTTCCCGACCCGCCAAGAACCACATAGCGCAACGAATAGACCCAGTTGCTGTATGCATATTGAACAAACTGCCTGATTACCACCGGATCTTCTATGCCATAATTAAACTGATCATAAATATCCTGAAGCATGACAACTCTTGAATTAAGCCTCTGCCCCTGT
Organism: Lentisphaerota bacterium; assembly: GCA_030590485.1. Taxonomy (GTDB): domain Bacteria; phylum Verrucomicrobiota; class Kiritimatiellia; order UBA8416; family JAUUYL01; genus JAUUYL01. The sequence continues at coordinate 6,761 of JAUUYL010000086.1, forward strand.
CGGTAATCCGCCAGTTTCCGAGATGCCGGTTCAAGCTCCGGAACCGTAATAATCACATATTCAGAATCAATATCAGCAGACTTAAGATCTACCGAGGAAACAAGCGCCAGCTCATCTACAAGCAGACCCGCTGAGCCTTCGAAAACTACATAAGGCACAGTAGAGTTTGAAGGAACAAAACTCGCCGCAAACAAACTGTTCGACGGCTCTACTGTAACCGCCGAAAGTAGCATTGGCGTAAGTGGACTGCTCAAGTCTGCCACATACACATTAGAACCAACAAAGTCTGTAACGGTCACAACAGAACCCGTTACCGCCAGCATCAGCAATTGATCGGAAATCGCCTCAAGCTTGCGGTCATAAGTAATATCGATGTCATCCAGATAGAACTGACTATACGGTGCACCGGTATCCAACACCCCTACCACCGTCACAATATTTGTGCCTTCCGTCAGAAAGCCGGCATTAAACGATATGGAATTAGTCTTCTCCGCCCTTCCTGTCCAACGAAGATCAGCTATCGAATTACTGTTGATCGATATGTTGGCATGGTGTTCATCAACCACTCCCGTATCACTATACCCCAACAGCCTTATCGTAAGAACAGGATCATTACCACCCTCACCCTTGGCATCCAAAACTATCTCATACTCGTTTGTGCCTTTAGCTGCATCACCCGCTGTGTACGCATGCCAGACCCAGAAATCTTTCTCTGGATCAGTTGACACAGCCGTCACAGGCATAAGATTCTGCTCTATATGTGTTGTATGACGGTAAGTTCCGC
>JAUUYL010000094.1 GCA_030590485.1 Lentisphaerota bacterium
TAATCGCACACTTAAGCCCTTCACTTACTTGGTTACGCTTAAACGACCTGCTTTCCTCCAGAGGGACAGGCGTCGATATTATGCTTCGAGAAGACCGCAATTTACCCACAGATTCTCCAGAAGAGCCATAAATAAGATAAGGTCTACAAGATCTTTGACTCTTGAATTGGGTCTATTCTTACGAGGTAATGTATATGCGTGATATTTCTCCGAAAATTGCTGTTCTTGTGATATAGCGACAAATTCATTTTCAGAAATACCTGCGAAGGAAAGCCAATTCTTGCCATGCAATGAATCTAATGGATCAAGCACGATATCGCCAATGCCGATATCGATATGGAATCGAACAAAAGTGCGGCCATCCATGCGTGCCTCTACGGGATGCCGGAATCCTCCATAAGGTGCGCCATCTAATTCCAATATTGCTTTTCCAATGATGAAAACGAAGAAGTCCTGAAGATCTGTTGCGGCAGCATTCTGAAGTAAATCCAGAATGTTGTTTTCATCTGCATTGGCTGTGCTGTTAAATGTGAGATCAATGTCTCGAGTGGCTCGAGCTATTTCCATTCTAAGCTCTATGGCGTAGCCACCCTTGAGTACCCACGATGTATTATGATCGTGGAAAAGGCGACATAACAACCGATCAAAGGCTACCGCTCTTCGGAGGCGTTGAATATCTGTATGGTTCTCTGTAGCAAAGTTTTTGAGTCTTGTTTCCAACGCTGTTCTGAAAGATGTAGCGTTAACATATTGTTTTGGTAATTTCATGTTATATCTCTTGCATCATCTTGTTAATTGTATCTCTGTAATCTGCAGCTTGCAGGTTTCTGATTTCACTTCTTGTGATTGAACCCTTCTGAAGACCGTTTGTCAGTGTTTGTCTGAGTATGTCATGCGATACAGATTTGGCGTTCAGAAGATCCAGGAGTGTGCGCAGTGGTCTAGTAACTTTGAAGCCATGCATTTGTTCTGTATCCGACATGTTGAGATTCTTCTTGTGGAGACGCAGGACTGGTGGTGGTTTAGTGCTTCTCCTAAAGGTGACAGGCACTGTCATGTGTAGCTTGGATGGCATCACATCAGATAGTTCGTAGATGCTCAGGGCTGTTTCATGAGAGTATACTCCCTGCGGAACGTCCTTTCTGTTGCGCGACCATATAGACCACAGAATAAGCTGGGAATGCTCAGATTCAGGAAAGAGCGCCAGTCGATAGATACCTCGATGCTCGCGCACCCATTGTTCCGACCGAATATAATGTTGGAAGTTATTTTCTGTATAACCGGAAGCTTTAGCCTGTTTGGTTGTCCAGTAAAATATTTATTCAAGGATAGAGGCCGTTTGTGAAGATTATCAAGGTTGCGGCATCCCAGTGTAGCATGTCTTTCTTGCGCTCAAGCATTCGTCTGGCCAAGAATCTGATAGTCTAGGTAATCTTCTGCCTGGTGTTGCATAATGTTGATCCACGTTGAATTTGGTTGATATTGGTTGCATGATGTTGAAAATCGAGAAAACGGGCACAGTCTGTTTTCGAGATGAATTTTCTGGCGAAATCAGTGTGCTGTAACCCATTGACAACAAAGGGGGTTAAGTGGCGTCAGCCAGCCGAAGCCTTGGCGTAGGCTGGAGCCAACGGTCGGAGTCGAACCGACTTGTCCCGGCGTAGCCTTGGCGAAGACGGACGACCTGCTCATTACGAGTGACAAAAAAAGCCCCTAAAATAGGGTTTTTCTAAGGTTTTTAACCTATTTCAACATAAATCAACATCATACCCGGGCACAAAAACGGGCACATGTTGTTTTTGGTTAAAATCTTTGATTTTTCCTAGCTCAGCCAATTTTCATCTGCTCAGAAAAGCCCTTTTTCGGCTAATTTCGGCTCGTTCGGGCGATTTCTGCAAAACATGCCTGAATCGGCCTTAAAAACGTGATAATCAGAGATGATCAAAAGCCCAGCTAATTCGCCCCGTATTGCGGGCTATTCTGGTCATTTGCTGTATAATGTTGTTTATGTGGGTATGTTTCCTCTTGACAAAACACACCCACATAGGAAACAATAGTCCTGACAATGAGAGAGGTTTTGTGATGTACTCAAGAGAAGAAAGTATACTGGATGCAGTATTCTGCAGGCTCGAGGCTTTGCTGAATGATGCAGGAATCAAAAGGGGTGATCGGCAGGATTATGCCCCATTTGGGCTGGATGCTGCCTACCACCTTCCTGACGAGGATATTTCACTCATTATTGATGTGAAAGAGTCTCTTTTCCCTTATCAGGTAGATAAGCTTGCGAGTCAGTTTCCGGCATTGCTTATGCCGCGAAGTCAGGCTCGACTCTTGGTTGTGGCATCAAATGCCTCGCGGTCAGCGATCGATAAATGTGCAGAATACGGTATTAATGTTTTGGATGAGGCAGGTAACGGGTATTTCCGTCTGCCTCGATTTTACTACCATAAGTTTGTGGCTCAGAAACGAATGTCTTCGCGTTCTTCGCCCTCGAGTTCTATTTTTTCATCGAAAGCTTCACGGCTGATTCGATCCATGCTGGTTAGCTACCCCGAATCGTGTTATCAGTCAGATATGGCTGACAAGACCATGGTCAGTAGGGGGTATGTGAGTAGAATAATTAATAAGATGATAGATGCTGGGTACATAAGAAGAGTCAAGGAAAGGCTTTATGTTGTGGATCCAAACCGTCTACTTGACGATTGGGCGGCTGCCTACCGTTTTGATCGTCACAAACGGGCCCACTTTGCTATTAGCAGCAGTGAATATTCGCAGGGATTACAGAAGTTTCAGCAAGATATGCAAAACCAGAATATACGCTTTGCTTTCACCGGATGGAGTGCAGCATATTTGCGTTCCCCCTATGGTGTACCCAGTTCTATTGTTGCATACGTTGATCGCCTTACTCCAGACATGCATTTCAGATCCATTCATCCTGTCGAAAGCAAGGGGAATGTCATGCTGTTATTGCCTCACGATGAAGGTGTGTTTCAGTTTGCTCAGCCGGGTGAGTTTGGAGAATGTGTTGCTGATGTGCAGTGCTACCTGGATCTGAAGGGACTTCCTGGTCGTGCGTCGGATCAGGCTGATGTTATGCGTGAGAAGCGGTTAGCTTTTGAGGAGGTTAGCGATGCCCGACGGTAAACCACAAATAATTTCCGGCTATGATGACGTGCAAACCAGTCTTGTCGAGCAAACACTCGTGACGGTCTGGCGGCATATAGGTGAATATCATGAACATCTGGTGCTTGTTGGCGGGTTGGTGCCTCGCTATCTCGTGGATAAGGCGAATGAAAACGAGCCGACTATAGGAATGGGGCATTGCGGTACTATGGACGTAGACATTGGCGTCAGTCTGGCTGTAGCCGATCTGGAAACGTATGAAAGCATTCGGGATCGCCTGGTTGATCATATTGGATTTAAGCGCGGGGAGAATGATGCAGGCAATAAACAGAGGCATTCTTTTGTCGCCCTCATTGATAATCGAAACATAAATATCGATTTTCTGACAACAACGTACGAGGGTCCTGAACGGAAGATTCGCGAGGTAGAGGATGATCTCAGCGCGATTCAAGTTGAAGGTATGGGCTTAGCGTTGGCTGACCCGATAATCGTTCCGATACGCGGAGACCTTCTTACTGGAGATGGTTTTTACACCGCTGAAGTGCCGGTCTGCAGGGCAGTTCCGTATATTGTCTTGAAAGCGTTGTCATTCAGCGATCGAGGCGAGAGGAAAGATGCTTACGATCTTGTTTACACATTGATCAACTATCAAGACGGGGTTGATTCTGTAGTAAAAGAGATACGTGATGAGGAACGTAAAGCAGAATCCTTTGAACATGCGATTTCAGAGCTAACAAAACAGTTTGCATCTGAGGCGGACAACGGCCCCGTCGCATACGGCAACTTCGTCGGGGATCGCGCTCAATCTGTAATTGCCTATGCTACGGTTCAAGAGTTCCTTGCCTCAGCGAATATTTAGCGAACCCTACACACAACTTGACAGAAACGCATGACACCCCAAGTCGGCACCATGATTGTATCTGCAATACAATTGCTTTTCCATCGAACCTATAATCTCCTTACGGATTTAGAAAAATTACCCGTATTTTCTGAATTGCTGCCTCGGAAGTCGGGACCAGGTCAGTGATTACAGGCTCACGACATAACTTGCGACATGGAGCCGTGATAGAATCTTCCTCTTGACCCATTGGCCATATTTGCTTAAGACTGATCGCATGATTGCTAAGATAGGTAGAAATGATCCATGCCCCTGCGGCAGCGGGAAGAAGTTTAAGAAGTGTTGTGCTCAAAGTGGAAACGACACAGGGAATAAGTCTGATTATGAACGCATGAGGGACGCTTCAGCTTCAGTTGTGAGCGCTCTCGTCGACTATGCAGATGCGATATTCCCCAAGGATGCAATGTATGATGCGGCCGAGGAATTTGGGTTGGGCATTATCACAAATGATGAAGTTCAGGAAGGCATTTTCAATCAACTCTTTGTTCCATGGTATGTTTTTTTGTATGAGCCCGAGGGTAATTTGAACATGACCATTGCAGAAAAATTTCTCAAGGAACGTGGCTCTACTCTTGATGAGTTGTCGTCTGACTATATTGAAGCAGCCAGAAAGACGCCATTGTGTTACTGGCAGGTGATAGACGTCTTGCCAGGCAGAGGCTCTACTGTTTGCAATATGGTGACTCAAGAAAGGACGTTTATTCCTGATGTCTCAGCCTCAAACGCTCTGCAAAAATGGGATATTCTTCTCGGGCAGGTTGTTTCTGTCGGTGATCTGACTAACTTTATGGCGATATCACCATATCCACTCCCTCCAGATGGATATCGTCTTTCAGTGGATGTGCTTCTTGAGTCAATCAATGCAAAAGCAAGACCATATGAAGAACTGCGTGAGTATGATTATGAATTCATTGATCATTACGTCATGTGCATGCATGACGCCCTGAACCCCACTATGCCCAAGCTTGTCAACAAAGATGGGGATAAATTCATGTTCGTAAAATCCGTATATTCTTTCAAGCCGGCAGACAAGGCGTCAATTGCATCAAGGCTAAACGGCATGCGAAATATCTTCCAGGAAAGCGACAAATGCGATTCGATATTTATCTGGGTGGTCAAGGACACCCTGAAGGCGCACATCTCACTCAAGGATGGTTTGATGGAGATAGAGTGCAACAGCAGAAGAAGAGACAAGACGATCAGGAAGCGCATTGAGAAAGATGTGGCGAGCCTCGTTCTCTACAAAGAAACCGAAGAACGTGAGGTCCGACCTGGTGAGGCCGGTGCAGGCATGCCGGAACTCGATGAAGACTCAGGCCGAATGGATTTCGATTCCCTTTCTCCTGAAGACAGGCAAGGCATCACAGACATGATGGAACAGCAACATATGAAATGGGCTGACGAAAGCGTGCCAATGCTGGGCAACAAAACTCCCAGAGCGACAGTCAAGACTGCTGCAGGCAAAAGGAGAGTTGCCGCCATGATCAATGATTTTGAGCACAGGCATTCCCGTGACCCAGACCCGCAATTTCGATTTGATTTCAACAAGCTTCGGGCAGACCTCGGCATAAAACTCGAGTAGGCGAATATTATTACGGAGTAAATGTCCGGATATCCGATGTTGCATAATGTTGATCCATGTTGAATTCGGTTGATATTGGTTGCATGATGTTGAAAACCGAGAAAACGGGCACAGACTGTTTTGTCGATGAATTTTCTGGCGGAATCTGTGTGCTGTAACCGATTGGCACCAAGAGAGTTAAGTGGAGCCAACGGTCGGAGTCGAACCGACGACCTGCTCATTACGAGTGAGCTGCTCTACCAGCTGAGCTACGTTGGCATCTTCAATGTTTACAGGGGTTAACGCATCTTTTGGCCGCCTTCTGCCTGCTGGCGATGCGCGAGTATCACCATAA
>JAUUYL010000109.1 GCA_030590485.1 Lentisphaerota bacterium
GCACGACAACCCCGCGTCCACGCAACAACAGCATCCGCCACTGACCCGGTCACACTGAAGGTCGCATGCGGACTAATCGAGACCGCTCTCAGGGGTGCGAGCCACGCCTTCCATCAAACAGTCACAGTACAAAGGTGCGCTGTGCTGATCGAAACGAGAGCGTATCGAGCATATCTTGGGGGAATCGCGGTTGCGCTAAAGCATTGGGCGCCCTGCTGATCGTGACGTATGCGACACTGGTTTTTTTACGTTCTCTGTCGCATGTCATCGAGATTACGCGGTTTTACTGGTCAGCAGGGGTGCGTTGTGATATCACAGAAACTCAGGTAACCTGCCATGATCTCCCGGGACCGGGGATCGGAGATCGCATGAGAGAACGGGCGGCGCTCTCGTGTGGTCATCGTTTCAGGCAGCGCTGGCAGGATGTCGCCATCAACGTATTCGATGGCAGCACCCCCGGATATGCCACGCACGATGTCTGCGCGATATGGGGGCACCCCCGCCCCGGGTGATGTCATCTGATGAGTGGAACCGCACACCAGGGCGCATTTGGGCAAAGGCGCCGTGGAAGCAGGCGGTCGGCTGCATCAGATGCTTTGCCGTCCGCATCACCGCATCCACCATCCGATCCGCCTCCTGCTCATAGATATCGCCTGGCTTGCGATCGCAAGCTTTGCCTGAATCCCTGCCACCACCCGCTGCACATACAGATTACCATGCGTGCGCTGCAATGTCAGCAGCGCAGGAGCACGCTGTGCAGTATGCATGTTGCTCAGTTCAGTTGCTATGCTATCAACCGATGGCGTACTACCATTACTTATGTTACCTATCACACTCCTCAAAGAGCCAAGCTGCCGCTCAGGCTCATTTCGAGCACGATGAATACCTTCCTCACTGCTGCTGGTAGGTGAAGACTCTTTTTTCGCATCCGTGTCCTTTGCATGTGCAACAGACCATCTCATATCTTTTGCACATCAACTCGCAACACTCCCAAACTCAGGTTATATAGCTATGGTCGACCAACATCAGTTTCGCATCTTCTGTTAGGATCGCATCTTACATAATCGCCGAAGTTAACACGATAAATGGGATTATGAGCACCGGTCCCTGCATAGACCGGCACACCAAATGTAGCTGCAAGAGCACGAATCAGGTCAAGATTTTGTCCTGCATTACAATGTTGCAAGTGGACAAAGCCATTTGCAGCAAAATGACCCCTTAAGCGAGCCAATTCAGGGCGGTATTGAGCTATAGATTGAGTTGTTATCCGGTCATTCCCAATTTGGATACCATTTTGATTCCCATGATCGAGAATATTTAAGCGTGAAATGCAATGTCTATCCAAAGCTTGCAATACATTATCTACCATTGTGGTCACGTTAGTCATATAGACTTCTCCGGTACGGAAAAAACCTGCCAACCATCCAACCGTATCGCTGTCATCGATAACGGTCACATCTATGGGTGAAGTGGGATCAGGGGCAGAGGCAGGCCTCATTCCAGGCATCCACGCATCATTAAATCTTGCTATAGAGGGTTTTTCTGAGTTATATTGTTGCACCACATGCACTAATTCATGCGCCATCAGCCTTCGCCCCTCGCCCGACCCCGGCGCATACTCCCCTGCCCCAAACACCACATCCCGTCCCACCGTGTAAGCCCGCGCATTCACTGCCCGTGCAGATTCAGCCGCCTGCCCATCACTATGCAGCCGCATGCTGTCCGCCCCTCGGTGCCAATAGTTAGTCAGGACTATTCAAATGCGTCATGTCCCCTGTTTCCACAACGTTGCCCTTTTTGGGGCGCTTGTCACACCTGTCCACCACGCGTTCAGGCCAAGTTAAAGATTGGGTTGGCTGGGGATAAATATGAGCAGGAGGCGGCCAGGGTGGCTGAGGCTGTGATGCGGATGCCTGGGCCGGGGGTGCAGCGCCAGGTTGAGCCAGAAGAGGAGGAGGAAGAAATACTTCAGACAAAACCGCTTGTTGATCAGATTACACCATTGGTGCAAAGACAGGTTGAAGAAGAAGAGGAAGAAGAGATGCTTCAAGCAAAGAGCAGGGAGGATGCAACTTCTGAAGTTACTGATGATCTTGAATCGCAGATCAATGTGATCAAAGGTGGCGGGCGGCCTCTGGCGGAATCTGAGCGTGGTTATTTTGAGCCGCGGTTTGGAGTTGATTTTAGCCGGGACCTGGCTGAAGTCGTGACCGAAGCGTGTTTCTACCGAGCCATTTGAAGGCATGTCATGCTCATCAGTCGTGCGCACAGCGGCATGCGGCAAGAGTCCCCCCATTTGTGGCGACAGGGTCTCCTTTTGTGTTTGAATTGGTGCCTGTCGTTTCATTTATTAAGCCATCCAATTGCTATTGTTGGGTTTCGTTCCTCAACCCAACCTTATACGCTACTGATTTTGTCAAATGCGTAGGCATGACCCTCAAGTCTCTTTCTATTTCTCTTTACTTTTTTCTGTTCTAATTTGATTGATTAAGATGCTTACTGCTGTTTGCAGTACATCCATTGGTTTTGCCGGATCATACTTTGCCTGTTCAACAATTGTTTTGGGCAGGTACTTGGAAAGCTCATAGTACGTCATGGTTCTGAGTTTAACGTCTGTAGCGGATAGTCCTGCTTGAATTCCAACATAACCGCCATTTGAACCTAAGCGGAGGAGATAAATTCCGGCCAATGAACATATTTCAGGAAACTCAACCCATTTAGATACATTAATCATGAAAGGAATATCATTATTTTCTAATGAATAACCATAGCAATATAGTGCATAGAGACTCAAAGGAAATTGGTGTTGCTTTATAAATTCAGCTAGTTCCAATCGCATCTCCTTTGCAACAGGTCTTTGCAACACTAACAAAGGATTGGGATTGTTCGAAGTGGCAACGATATTTACCAGGTCTTGAGCGATCTGCTTCTCTGAGAGTTTTATCAACCATAAGCCAGGTTCAAATGCCTCGGTCAGAGCTTTTTCCTTTTTTCTCAATATCATAAGAAGGTCTTGATAAAATTCTGAAGGCTCAAAATAAGATAGTAACAGAACAGCCACTCTTGCCAGAGAAGTTTCTTGACAGTCTTGCAGAAAGGCAAGAATTTGCCTGATCGAAGTCGCACCTCCACCTATCAGTTCTTGAGCCGTTGAACTGTTGAAGAAATCATCTAGTTTGGCAGGTAGATGAAATGGATCAGGCAATTCTTGCCTCAATTTTTCCAAGTCTGCTTTGAGTTTCGTGTTCTCAACCATGGATTTCAAACCTTAGGGTCTTTGCCTCGCCGCTCCCGCGTAATCTTCTGGACGTCTGGGCAGACCCTGTTCGTCTGCGATGGCTCGCTCAACATCAACTGCATGCCTCTCATCAGGAGGTGTTCCGCCACTAGGGGTAGGACCAGGACGAGCATGGGTTCCTCTCATGCTCTCTAAGGCATGTCCACACAATTCATGAGAGAAGAGAAGGGAGAAAGGTAGATCTACCCATCTACCATTGATCCTATATTGTCCTTGAAATCTGGGATCAATATTAACAGTAGTATTAGAGCCTTGCCCACTGGTGCTACCACTCATAGAATCTGGTTGCTCAACTGGCCCCCCCGCGTTAAAATTAACAGTCGTTGTTCTAGCGTGATTAACGACGTCACATAAGCATCTACAGCCGACTGGTGTCCTAGAAAGATCCGCACGCAATAAATTCGACCTGTAAGGAATTCCAGGCCATTGGCAGAAGCTCGCGGCAGAAGGTGTCACGACACCTGTAGTGGCGTTGACCTGGAAGTTGCCTTCTGGACAGGTGTCCCCCATTAAGCCTTGAACGGCAATGGTAAGTGGAACAGGAGGCCCGACTACTCCTGGCGGTAGAGGTACTGCATCCGCTGGGTCTACTACCAACCTTCTTTGAATAAACGGCCCGGTGGCGTTTTGTTGAATTGTATGTGTCAGCTCATGAGCGAATAGTTTCTTGCCTTCAATTGTATGTGGATTATACTCTCCTGCACCAACAAAAACATCTTTTCCAACGGTTAAGGCCCGGGCTCCCAAAACCCTGTTCAACCATGCTGCATTGCCCCCTGCATGCACGCGCACCTGGCTAAAATCCTGACCAAAGCGGGGTTCAAAAAAGGCACGCGTGGGTTCAGACAATGGCTGACCACCGCCTTTTAGGGACTGAATACGGGATTCAATATTGGAAGTGACTTCTGTAACCTGGCTGGGAACCTCTTTAGTCTGGAGGATTTCCTCTTTTTCCTTTTTTTCTTCCTCTTCCGGTTGTCGCTGCACCAGCGGCTCCGGCATCCGCATCACCTGCTCCGCCACCCTGTCAGCTTCCTGCTCATAAATATCCCCCGGTTGCCCGACCACAAGCTTCGCCTGAATCCCTGCTACCACCCGCTGCACATACCGGTTGCCATGCGTCTGCTGAAGCGCAAGCAGTGCAGGAGCACGCTCTGCAGAATGCATGCCGTTCAGTTGCGTTGCTATGCCCTCAACCGATGGCTTTCCGCCATTGCGCCTTATATCACCTATCACACCCCTCAAAGAGCCAATCTGCCTCTCGGGCTCATCTCGAAGACGCTGGATCCTACTACCACCACTCTTGGTAGGCGAAAACCCCTTTTCCTTACCCGCCTCTTTCGCAACTGCAACCGATTCTCTCATTCCCTTAAACCTCCTTTACTCCTTACATATCAGCCCATAGTACTTCCCGAACTCGGGTTGCGAGCAGACCTTCCCGATCTTCTGAAATTCCCTCTTCGCCGC
>JAUUYL010000058.1 GCA_030590485.1 Lentisphaerota bacterium
ACAAGTAGAGCAATGCATCGCTCCACTCGTAGTTAGCAGGACTGGCGTCGTCGTCTTTCAATTCAGCACGTACATCTGCCAGTAAATCAGCCCAGGTGGTTGCCATATTTCGTCCTTAGTCCGTGGAACCAGCGCTCTCGATGACTTCAAAGAACTCTGGGCGCCAAAGCTGCATTTTCAGGAAACCTCTCCATCCAACGCGGTTGATCATCATGAGGTCATCGTATTTCGGAGGAGCAAATACGTTTGGCCGTTCACCTACTGCGAATGCAACGCCAGGGCCACCGATGACTGCCGAAGCATGTACATCAATACCTTTGGTCATGTAGTCGTCAGACGGGTGAGCTTTCATGAATGGCTTGTTGAAGGAAATGTCGTTGGTGTTGATAGCAGTGATGCGCCGAGTTTCCTGGGTGCCGTCTGCTTCAGGTACACCTACGCCTCCGCCTTTTGCTGCCGCGGAGATAGTCACATAATCGCCTACTACAAATCCAGCTGAGGATGTTACGGCAATTGTGCGGTTAGATCCAGTTTGTCCTGGGCTGTAGACAGTGTCTACAGTTGAGCTTGCTCCGTCCCCTGCTGCAATTGCTTCTGCGAGAGTGGTTTCAGTGGTAACTGCACCAGCATTCCGCAAACGCATGCGCATGGATTTCACGAAGCGAACTCCGCCCCACATTCCGACTTCGCCGGTGAACAGACGTCCGGTTTGTTCGTAAAGTTGAGCATCTTTCCACTCAGATCCTGCGGCCTCTTGGATATCATAAATCACGCGAGGTGTGGTAACGCAGACAATCGCTGCTCCACCGTCGTATGGATTTGCAACACCAGGAACCTCATTCTCTTCCAGGTGCAGGCGAGCCAAGCGAGCCAATGAAGGCTCAAAGAGGCTGTCTGTAGCCAGGGCTGCACGGCTAGTTTTGCTGTCCGCGAAAATTTTATTCGGGTGGGACAGGAAAGCATTCCGAGCAAGAATGTCCAGGTATTCTTTTTGATTTAGTCCGATTTTGTTCCGAACGAGACCTTTCATATTGCCGCTGTTGACATACTGCACAACTTCGGAATAGTCAGAATATTTCAGAACGTCACCGTGGATTTCTAAATCCACAGAGATTGTTTGCGTGTCGAGGTGTGCACCACGCAGCCAAATATCGGTTTCGGCCAGTGAAGACCAGTCGGGCTCAGTGTCAAACACTTCCGTGTAGACAATTGTGCCGGTGTGGCGGGCATTAAAATCTTCCTTGTACGCCGTGAAGGGTACGAGGATGGATTTTGTCCGCAGGGTTTCCAGCAAGAGCATCTCGTAATAGTTACGTTGCCACTGGGGATTTGCTCCCGAGGCTAGATGTGTGCCGGTGATAAGGGAAGTCATTGTTTATCTCCGTTGGTTAGTGCTTACAGAGCTCCTTGGTTGAATAACCAAGTGCCATAATCGTCCATGGCAGCTTCTCTTTCCTTGGAGCCAAGAGGTAAGCTTTCAATATGCTTAACCCATCCGTCTGCGCTCTCAGGTACTAATGAGGTGGAGACTGATGGCGTTTCAACGATCCCTGACAGTAATTGCTCTGACCTTGCTTTGACGGCTGCGTCGACAGTGCCAGCCATCGCATTCAAAGCTTCTTTCAATTTCTCGGGATCAGCTGTATCAGGCAAGTGCTCCAATATTGGGAGTAAGTCAGGACGCCCTAATTCTTTCAGGGTGTTAATCTTGACTTCTAGCGATTTGAGGGCAGCATTTGAAGCTGTTAAATCTGTGATTTGCCCTTGCAATTCGGTGATGGAAGTGTCCTTCGCGCCCAGCGAAGTATTACTGAGAGCTTCAGCTTCTGCGAGTTGGCTGTTCAGTTGCTCCAGTTCGGAGGACTTATCAGTAACTTGCTGCTGTAGATCTTTCTGAGAAAGAGCTAGCGTCTCGATCTTTTGAATTGCACCTGTGTAGCGCTCTTGCTTTACATAACCTTCGGGCTCATCCTGCTGAGGAGGAACTATGGCTGGTGTGACGGGCGCTTGCGCGGGCGGTACTGCAGGGGGTGTAATCGGTGCTGCGCTTGGTTCCGTCGGAATTGCCACAGTCGGCTCGACAGGGGGTGTAGTTGGGGTCATTTTTACGTTTCCTTTCGCCTTATAGCGATTTAGTTAGTGGTTCGGTGCCGAACCGGGATTAGTCGTTATTTTCGATATAGAAGATATCAATCTTCATTGAACCTGCGGCAACGGCGCCAAAATCAGCGGCGGAGGTCAGGATAACGGTAGGTGTTTTTGCCACTGCATGGAAAGGAACTCCAGAAAGTACGCCCATGTCGATAGCGTCTGCAGTTGTAAAAACGTTCGGGGTGCCGGTGTTGTAGCGGTCAACATCTGTTCCATCGCCAAGGGTGATGACTGCAGATGTATCTCCAGTAAAACCAGTCAGCGCGGTAAGTGCAACGCCAACAACCAGGGCCCCAACGGGGAGATCTGATGCAAATTCGTAAGTGCCGGTTGTATCTTCGTTGTCTGTGAAATCGCCAAAGGCGATAGTCGCAGATAACTTTTTCACAAAGATATCTTCAGTTTCCTCTGTGAGACCTTCGGCCTGCGCGATTGCGGCAGCAATCTCTACCAAGAGCGTTTGCAACGAGCTCGTATGAAGAGCAAAGTTGTAGTTCTTGACGATTTCTGCCTGTTTCGCAGCAGTTAGATAAGCTGCCATAAATGTTACTCCTTGTAATAGGCTGAAAACTTTGGTACTTGATTTTCTTGTTCAGCTTCAAAGATTACAATCGCAGAGGGAAATGGTGCACCACACACTTCTGCTCCGTTCTGTAAAAATTTGATGCGTCCCTTTATAAGTCTAATCTCAGAGGCTTGCATCGCATAACTGTGCCACCACTGAGTGTCCGTCCGGGCTGGAACTAAACATACTACTGTTGCCCCACCGAGATAGGACTTGTGTGCTTTCTTCATCCAGGAAGAGATTTCTCTTCCGTACGGAGGGTTCATAAAGACTATCTCCGTTTGCCAATTTTTAGAAAGCCCATCGTCTTCCTGCGTGTAATACTTTTCACACTTTGCAGTGTCCGCTGTTGCGCAGGGATCTAAAGTAAAATTGAACTCTGTGTCCAGGTCTTCGAACAACCAGGCCGGCGTAGCCCATTCGTTCGTGTCACTGGAAAACATCACGTCTTGGTTCACGCGGTGTATTCTTGACCGCGCCATATAGCAGCTTTTCTCTGGCCTTTTTGATAGAACGGTATGAGTTCAAATTGAACCGCATTGTCGTTCACTGTGGCCAGGACAAGACCTTGCTGCCAGTTCGGGTTGCTGATGTAAGTCGGCTCTATGTCACAAAGACAAAAACCTTCTACTCCGGAAACCACACCGTGTCTTGTTTTCTGGAAAACTTGTCCTCCGCGATGAGTGTGGCCACTCAAAGTAGAGATGTCGTAAGTTTCTTTTTCCAACTCTGCCCGGGCGGTGTACCCAGACCATTTCCTTACAATATTACCGTGCTTGACCACTAACTTGTCGTGAAAGACTACCTCTAGGCCTTTCTTGTCGGCCATCTGAATACCGAGGCCTTCAAAGTCAAGCAGGTTTTCTAATTCAAGCACTTCCAAACCATAAAGCTCAGGGTTTTTCCAGAGGTATCTTTTGAGCCTATCTTCGTGATTTCCAATCAGGAAATACACATCCGCGTTTGGTGTGGCGTCCATCCATGCTCGTTGCGTATCTTGCCACTCGGTTATTTCTCGTTGTAATCCACCGTACTTAAAGTGGTTTGGATCTTTGTTGAATGACGAAATTGAGTAAAAATCTATTCCGTCAGAGCCGGCTATTCGAACGTCCGGATTAAAAACTTCGGTGATTTTCTGCGCCAACTCTATTGCTCGCATGTCCGCGTACGGATGATGTTCGTCGGTAGGGAAAGTAATTTTGGTCACTTTAGGCCTCCTTGCCAGTTTTGGCTTTGGCTACCTCATCTTTGTTTTTCTTCTCCGTGTCCTCTTCCGATCCGATTGGAATTCCCGCTTCTTCTTCGAAGAACTCTTTCAAATCCGGATGGTTCAGCATGGCTAGTATTCTCTCGTACTCACCGGGCCCTCTACCAAGTATATCCACTGCAGTTTCTAGGGAAATAGCGGGAGGTGCTGTAGACAGTAATTTTACAACTTCATCAACTGAAGATTTTTGGTCTCGAGGTAACATATTACCGAAACCAATGTCGAGTTTGTCATTTAAGATAGCCTCAATGGCTTCTTTTGACACTCCGGGGAAGCCTTTCTGCTTGTAAATTAAAGCAGTAATTTTCATCGCTTCCATAAGACCATCATGCAAGAAGGCCCGGGAACGTGTCGTAGCCTTAATGAGAGGCCACATGCGTATTTCAAGGGTGGCGCCTGAGCGTTGTCCGCCACCATCGTCCTCGCCAAATGCAATGGGAGGTGCAAATGATGCAGTACGCGCCCAGTCGTACAGGAAATTAACGTACTTGAATGTGCCTTCTGGTATAGGGTTTTTTAGCTCTAGTGCCCCTACTGACGGCGCTGGACTGGAACCAAGTGCTCTGCCCAAATCCCACATCGCGTTGGAACCGAGAGGGAAGTTTTGCTGGGTAAAGTTCTTCGCCAGGTTGAGGCCCCATCTTACCGGATGAGTATTGTAGTTGATTGCTTCGCCGATGTCGCCGATGCGCATGTTGATTTCGTCTTGTAAAGGCATGACTATCTCGGTTAAAGCTTCTCCCCACCAGTCATTGATGCGGAAGCGAGGGATATAAACGAAAGGAACGCGGCCCCAGGGGTTGGTTCCTCTTTTTACGACTTCGTCACCCATTCTGATTTCAAAGGTGCTTTTGTCCCATTTCTCAACTCTTATTACGTTTTGCGTTACGTCTTTAGGAACGTAACCGTATTTCAATTTTGCCTGTTCAAGAGATAAGGTTGTAACGATTTCAACTTGCAGTAGAACGTTAGGATTAGCTGGATCCCAGATGGGGAAAAAACTTCCCTTAGGAATATGCTGCCACCTAACGATGCCTTTCTTATCTAAACTGGGGGAAATCTTGATGACAGAGCCACCAAAGATTTGTCGTTCCAATTCGACTTTCCAAAGTAATGAAGCTGCTTGGCTATGGCGAAGAACTTTACTCATAAGCCTGGATGCTTCTTCGTCTGCCTTGTCTGGAACGTTCTCTGCGACAGGATCGAATGTGACTGGAATACCTTCCCATTCGCCATAAGTGCTGTCAGCATGCGCCATACAGAGCATGCGCGTCAGGTTTAGCCCGACTGGATACAATAGAGGAATATCAGCGCCGAGTTCGTACTCGTCGACAGTTTCTTTGAAGATGTGCCCGGTAAAGTAATACCAGTATTTCTGAGCTCTACCAAGCTCGCCTTCCCAACTGTCCTTATGTTCATCGGACGTTGCATCCATTCCTAAGTCTGCCCACACTGGGAAATCTATCATATAGCCCTAGCTAAACTTAAACTTCTTTACACACAAACGCCCACCTTCTGTACGGCCATCTAATATGCCATACGCCGGTAGGCTTCCATGAATAATAATTTTATTGAATGCTTCTTGAGTTCGAAGTTCTTTCAGTAGTAATTGGAACGCCTCATGTTTGATGACTTCGACTTTTACGCCCGCATGAAGGTCATTTGGTTTTACCACATCAAGTAATTCGCCGTAGCCAACTTCCTCAATGTCTTCAATGATATCCATTTCCTGTGGCGTACAACTGAATGTTACCATAGTTTATCCTTTTTGTCAAGTAGTGTTTCGACGTCGAACCGCTCGTAATTCGCTAGGCACGCTTCACAGTCACAGTCTTTCTGGGTATATTGCTTGCAATACCGTAGATGCTCTGTGTTTGGCAACGGTATAGCTTGGCCTGTAAGCAGGCAACTTTCCCTTTCTCTCTTACGTGCTTTGGTGCCTACGTTCTTCTGGTTGCGCATAACGCAGTAAGTGCAATCATTATGGTGAATAATTTTGCCGGTATGAGGGGAAATCATTAATCACTTATGCCTTTTGACCGGCGAGCAAGCTTGGCTTCCAGTTTTGCGTCCTCATCTTCATGTAGTACTTTGTCATTACTGTAAAAGCCACTGCCAACAAGTTTCATGCCGGGCACGGTAACGATGCGTCGCATCGGGCTCCCGCAGGAATGCTTCTCGGGATGATCTTCAGCCATGGGATGCTCTATCTCTACTTTGCCGCATTTTTCACACATCATGTCGTATTTCATACATGCGCCCAAGCCACGATAGCTTCGACAAATTCTTCAAAGGTGTCGTACATATCAATGCCGTATCGATCACAGGTAATTTCTACATTGCCTTTGCGGTAAAATCCTTCAGGGCAACACACGATAACGTTGCGTTTCTCGAGGCAATGCCCCAATTCTAGCAATGTAATCGGAGCCAAGGTTTCGGGGTCGAAATAGATAATGACAAGTGCCGCTTCGTCTATTCCGTTCATTTCCCACACGACTTGCTCTTTGAACTTGGCGTGCTTGATTGATTGAACCCAGGTGTTGTCCCAATCATCTCTGCGGGGATTGAGTAATATTACTTCCGAGGTTGCTAGCGCTGTTGCAATTTTATGGCGCCAAGGTTCAGCTTTGCCCATTTCAATAGAGCCAGCTAAAAAGATTTTGGGATTTTTGTACTGGTCGTGATCTGCTGGTGCTTTAACTTCAATCATTTGCTCTCACTTTGGCAATCATAGCCTTTAGTTCTTCAATGTCAGGACAGAAATCCGTATTTATTCCGAGTATATGAGCCTCGCAATGTATTAAATACTTTTCTAAGGAATTTCCGTCTACGTATCGCCCAGTCCCCTCTGGCCAGTGGGTGTAACTTAAAGACCGGACAGGTTGCGCTTTGTTCGCGAAGTATATATATTCCATAAAGGGAGTGTCTTCGTGAATATTGTACTCGCCACCCTTCATGACAACGATACCTTTAGCCCAATATCCGCGGTCAGAAGTGCCGCCAAGCACTACTTGGTAGCTTCCATCTTCGAAAATCACCTTGACACCAAAGTTTCTATTCATCAATCGCTCCATGGGTAATTGATTGCATTGCGTCTTTAATAGCGCTTCTAACACTATTGAAAGAGCCCATTCGGGAGGTTTCGTGCAGGCGCATTCCGCGCCCGTTTTCCGATACCCGGAAAGCAACTCTACCCGTGTATCTCCTCTTGTCCAGCTCTTCTTGGAGAAAGTCAAGCATCTGGGTATCTGTTATTTCGCCCATGTTCCCTCTCGGTAAAGCTGGAAGATAACCGCGTAATTGGCCAAATCGATGGCGTTATCTTCAATGCTTTCATGTTTCGGTTCTTTCGGTTCTCGGTATGAAGTGGACTTCACTTCAACGTCAAACCCTGACAAATTCATGAGGCGAGCCATCTTGTCCCAGAGCCTTGTCACAATACCGATCTCGCCCGCGCCCATGATGTTTGCAGGAGAATAATCCTCGTTTTTGCGCAGATGAACGCGATACATTCCCATAATCTTTTTGATAAATCCCTCTACTTGCTCGGGGTACTTTGCCTCTGTAGGTGATCGTTCAGGCAAATCTGGCCAATCGTAAACGGGTAAGTTCTCGCTTGGGAACACTGATGCTTCATTTTCTGCTTGATCTGCAGCAATATATAAGATGGCATCGCATCGCTGCAAGGCCTCGCGCGCCATCGGAGTTCCTGGTAAACAAGTAACGGGCGTTATACCAGCGTCAAACATTGCTACGGAAGCATCTGTGACGGTGTTAAGGGTGACGCCTTTTTCAATTTGCACATATACTAACATGGAGTTTACTCCTCTATCGACGACTGGATCTGGTCGTACGTTGTCTGCTTCTGTGATTGCTTTTCTTTGTCGGTGGATCCTTGTCCCCGCGAGCCGCGGGTACGTACCGAGAAAGGTGTGAGATTTCTGCCATGGTCATGACAATATCTTGGGCAATTTTCTTGTCCAGGGCTACGGTATAGGTGCCCAACTGTTTAAGCAGGCCCTGAATTGGCGGAAACCTAAGACGATGGTTTCCAATATCCAAGGACAGCGCATTTAACATAGACTGCTTCTCAGAGCCGAAATTGAGGCCATCGGTTTGAATTCCGTGGTTTTCGAAGGCTAGTTCGTCCAGAGCTTTCTGAGTTCCCGTATTGTCGATACCCTTGAGTATGGGATCGTATTTTTTGAGAGCGTATTTATAACTTTGGAGGAAAGGATTATAAGAACCTTTTCCCGAAATCCAATCGAAGTACACAAGCTTTTTGATAGGCATGTCGGTAACGTCGAATACCATGACAACACCAGCCGAACGTTTCGGGAAATTTTCAGTACCCGGGTCTCCGCCCTGTACGTATACATGTCCGGGGATCCAGGGAAGCTCAATTTTGAAAATTCCGTGTCTAGGATCTTCACCGAGATTATATCCGGGCTTGATGTCTTTCTTGTTATCGTTCTCAGGGTTGAGCGCAATGTAGGCAGCGTCATAGATACTTTGGTCAACACATGCACGTATGTTTCCAGAGGCAAACATAGAATAGCCATAATCTGGGAATTTCCCTCTCATTTCGACGTCAATCATTTCCGGAGGATAGTCTGCTTCCATAGCCTCGATCTGAAGTTGCGTCAAGTGTGTGTTGTCGTAGGTCTCAACTCTCATGAAGCGGTACAAGCGTAAATCTGCGTCTGGGTGACCTCTTGTTCCTCTGTCGGCTCTCTCTCGTAGCCAGGGAGCGTCGGTAGGGGAAGTTGTGACATCAAAGCGAGCCAATCGGATAGTCCCGTCCGGTCGAGTACCCCTGAGGCGGCCTCTGAGTACCTTGGCTATATTTCCAGTCATGTCTAATCCAGCCTCGTCGAAATTAATGCGGTCGTACTCGGATCCCCTAATAAATCTGGCATCTGTGCCAGCTGTGCGAAACTCCATGTGAGAATAATTTTTGAAAGTAATGCTTGGATATGGCCGAAGGCTCATGGCCTCAATCATGGGTTCTACTCGCGGATTGTCCTCAATCCAAGTCTCCATCATGTCGTAAACAAGAGTTGCTTGTTTTGCAGTTACCGAGGTGTTCAGGGCTTTGAAGTATGGGATTGACATACAATCCATCATATAAGAAGCTGCCACACCGATAGTTTTCCCAGCAGCAATGCCTGCAATAAACGTGACATTAGGTACGCCGAATTGGTGAAAGGCGTACTGGTAGGGTAGTGGCTTCCACCCACGAAGATACCATTCTGCTGCCACTGGGTATTGCTTGTGCGCTCTCAGGGCGAGAGGTAAAATTTGTTGGTCACTCGGCTTCATACACGCTCGCCATCTATATACAATACTTCCCCGCGCCCGGCGTCTGCCATGGCTTCTACTGGGACTGTTTCGTCCATTATTGTCGCGCTGACGCGGTTCCCGCGCAGCTCGCCAAGTGGAATATTAAACATAGAGCCTTCTATGATTTGCCTTTCCATTCGACTTTGCCTTTGCTCTCTCTCTGCCATCAGTGCCCGCCATTCTAAATGCACGACTGATGTGTTTTGATCTTCAATCATATTGTGAACTGTAATCACTTCTCTTTCTGGCACGCTCGATACCGGCGCACCTTCGTACGCTCTACGAAACTCATCCGGGGTAATCTCCCTGTTAATTTCTGGTGGCGCCGCTGTTACTCCGACTGCACTGTCGAAAAAGCCATTTTCGTGTCGTTGTGGAAAGTTACTCATGAAGCGAATGTATCCATCTTCTGGTCGTACATGAGAGGCAACGGCCTCCATTGGCACAACAATACTCAATTCCAGGCGAAGATGATCTCTCGTTACGTCCTGGCTAATCTCTCCAGAAGAAATCCCTTCCAGCATTTCTCCATTTTCTAATTCAACGGAAAATCTGTTACCGTCTCTGTGAATTCCGGCTATTTGCATTTTGTCTCCTTCGTAGGGTAGACTTGATTTGTCTTACTTTGTTTCTCCGAACATACTTGTTGAACAGTAACATTCTGAGGTAATGCCGAGAGCAGAGTGTCATAACCCAACCAGTTGGCCGGATTTTCCCCGGCCGACCGCACTCCTCGCACGTGTTCATGGAACGGTCTATTATTGGTGTTGCCTTATTGTACCACTCTTCTGTGGCGCCGTCAACATAGAAACGCAAGTCCCCGAACTTTTCTTTGACTTGCGCCACTTTGACGGACGGATAGAACTGACGTAACATGTAAAGTTCGTACAGAAGGCCGTGCCAACCCTTGCCTACTTGTTCTTGCGCTTCTTGTAAAGTATAGTCACCTTGGACGTATCCCATTATTTCTCCAGTGGCGACAAGTCAACGCCGTTCCCGGTAAGGAATTGATACATTCCTGTTTCTATGCCGCAAATAGCCGAATGGGACATGTTGAGTTCCAACTGAGCATTCATCATTTCGATAGCTTCATGTAACAAGGTACTGATTTTTTGCCCATTTATTAAATCAGGATCGAGATAAATCTTGCTATAGTTCAAGGACGCCTTTCCGAAAGCATGCAGGTCGTCCCTTGCTTCAACTGTGTAATCGTGTCCTAATATCCTTAATGTCATTTATCCTACCTCTGAATAGTTTGCTTCCATGAATTCCGGTGTACAGGTGGAGAAAGTGCCGTCTTGATGGCGCAACACCCACCAGCCCAGCTCAATGATAAGCTCTCCCTTAATCAGGTCGATAATGAAAGTATCGTGCATTCTTTGATATATTGGCGTAGCTGAATGCTGTCCAATCCACCGCATCACGACTTGGACATTGTCTTTACCAAGGAGCATAGCTCGCACTTGAGGTGTCTTCTCTATAAATGTTTTGGGAAATTTCATTCTGCTAACTCCTCTGGCGTATATATGTATTCATGATATATCGCCAATATTGTCCGTAATGTTCCCCGGGAAATTCTATTCTCCTGCGCATCGTTGTGGTGCCCGCGGCAGAGTGTTATCAAATTTTCCGCGGTGTCCTTCCCACCACTCCCTCTCGGTTTAATGTGATGAGGATCGAGCCCCGCCGTGCAGGACTTGCCAGTTGACAACCCATAGAGACAAACACCATCCCTTACATCGGTAACATAGTGCTTGATCTCGCGCGAATTTTTGCGGGATTTGACCTTCTTTCGAGGCTTCGGGGCAGGATTAAATAGGCTCATCGCCAGTGCTTCCGTAGGTTCTGCCTTTATTCATCTCGTGACACTCGACATTCACGCAGTTGCCTGCAGTATTGAGGGGTGATGCACAGTATGGGCAAAACGGCACAGTTACGTCTGGCGACACCGTAGTTTCCCATGTGGGCATTTCCAAGCCAACTGGTTGAGCAAATGGAACGGAGGCGGTTCGATACCGAACCGCATCAGCCAATTCAAGAATGGCTAACACAAGGCCCTTTTGCCAGTAGGGGCCTTCTCCTAAATTTTCACGAATTTCGTCTTCTCTGCTCATAATTGCTTTCCCATATTGTGAGAGCTCCCCCTGATGTCGTCGAGGTTCCTTTCTATTGAAGTCATGGTGGACTGGAGAGTGTACGACACATCGCGGACATCTCTGAAAACCTCGATGAGGCCCAGGAATGCATAAACAACTGCTGAGAAAGGTGCCTTGTTTTCCAGGGCTTCGTTAGCTTGCTCTAGGTAAGCTTCTTCTTTAATCATGAGATCTCTCCGGAGGGTTACCTTTACGCCGCTCTGCTTCAAGCGTCTGTACTGTGATTTGCTCTGTGCCACTATTGGTAGTTCCGGTAATATCTTCTTCGTATCCATTTCTGAAAATCCTTTCCACTTCTGCATAACCGCCGCAGTTTAACCATTTAGCGATGCGCTTGGCGGTGTCTCTGTCAACCACACCACCGACTGGTACATCTTTCCATTGTTTCTCCCAGTCTGGGCGAACTGTAACTATCCAAGCCCCATCGTCCCATGGGCTGGCATCGAATACAAGCTTGCTCATTTGTGCCACCCGAGCTTTAAGGCCGTGTTCTCGAAGATTGTGGCCAGTTCCGGCGGTATATTAAATCTGTTCTGATTGATAGCAAGTGATGTCACAAAATTGCCATCTGCATGCCGCATTGAGGCTGCTTTCCAATCACAAAACATTTCAACTAAATCCATTAGCGTCATCCCTGCGATGCCTTCTTCGTGATGCTCAGGATGATGTGGATTGTTGGCGTAGTGATGGTCTAAAGCTGGTTTTAGGGCCTCCAGGGCCTCGTGGTACTCAATTGACCCGTACTCCAATTCGTTCAGGCGCGGAGTGAGTTCATCAAAGAGTTCTTTCTCCGGTTCGAACAGTTTGGACATGTCGTGACTGGACACCGAGCGCATCAACTGAGTAGTAAAAATCCTTGCCAATTGATGAACTTGATGAGAGTGTTTGATTGTATCTCGTGCGCTATCGTATCGGGACATTATAATCCTCTCTGTTCTAAGAATTCAGTGAATTGCAATTCTGGATTATCTTCTGCGGCTTTGAAATATTGACGCAAAACCGTGTCAGCAATCTGGTTTTCAGCCTTGGTGACATGGGATTGTTGTCCAATCTTTCGCAAGTTATCCAGTGAGGCAGTTGACCTTCCGAGTTTCCAATACACGGAAATCATTTTGCTCCACCACGCCCTGCGTATCCAACCCTTCGAACAAGCTGCGTGCATTTTCCAGGCCCATGATGTGGGCACTGGAATGGGTAATTGCAATTGAATTACACCATATTTATCCAACATGGCGCAACTCCCTGTCTACTTGTTTCATCCGGCGGTACAAAGACCTTGGGCCCGTGCAGACACGCTGACCGGTGTTGGCTACGCCAACCTCGGTCGTCACTCGTTTGCCTTTGATAAGCAAGCGGCGGAATAATTTGCGCGTGCGGGGAACGATGTCGTATCTGCGGGTGTCTTTGCCAGACTTGGAATGAGATTTATAATTTATTTGCTGGCGGATTTTTCTTAGCCTTCGTTCTCTTCCCATTGTGAAGCTCCTGTATTGGTCTTAGTTTGGTAACTTTGATTTCGTGACAGGGATCTCGTCGACTGGGGTTTATTCTAGCGGCTTCCATTTCTTTCTTGGTGGCCCATCCAATCATTTCGGCCGTCTGCGCTTCGAGGTCTACTGCTGTTAGTAAGATTATCTCAGCGACGAACTCTTTTCCTTTTGGCCATTGTAAATGCAATTTGTCAATGTAGTCAACAAGCTTTGTAGCCTTGACGTCTACTGATTTTTCGCCCAACCAAAGGTCTATGCCTCCGTCAAATTCGGTGTGCAATTTCTCCGGTAGGCCGAAAAATCTACGAGCAGCGAGTTCTCCGGCTACTCCGCGGATTTCGATACTGTCACCATATTGACTGATGTGGCGTTCAGTCTGGTTGTGAGCCAGTCGAAGCTTCGCTACTCGTAAAATGTGAGGCCAATCCTCACTTAAGTCCATCATTACGGACTGATGCCTTCCAGTACCACATCTTCGATATATTCGAGACTGTTCGAAGTGAATTCCATCACTGCGGCTTCAATTGCAACGTCAGCCTGTTCCATAGTGAGAGAGATGCCCATGCTACCGAGGTCGGCAATCAGGCGGTTTACAGCATATTCTTTCTTGGCTTCGCTCGATGCCCAACCACGCGCCTCTCCAACCTTCTCCAGGAAAAGAACGATTTGTTTCGCTGCCATATTGATAAGAGCCAATTGGCTTCCATCAGTATTAGCTTTGATCCAGGCGTTCGCTTGGCTGGCCAGGTAGATGAGCAGGGCGGACAGAACGGCTACAAGGACATCTGACAATAATGGCATGATGTCCAGTAAAAGTTGGTTCCAATCCATGTTATTTACTCCTTGATAAGCTTATCAAACAAAATGCGCCACGTAGTGGTAACTCCCCAATGTATATTACTAATCTAGTATATAAACGAAGTACTTTGGAGTAACTACTACTTTCTATATATTATACCGAGGATTTTCCCTTTGTCAAGGGCCATATGTAGGGTTCAATGCTCTGTTTTTGTCTATATATACTGGGAGTTTGCCGAGAGTGCAGTGATATCTGGGTCTGCTGACGTTTGGCCTGGCGCGGAATGGACAAAAATCATTTTATTTCAGTAATTTGCCACTTTTGACCAATTACCTGCACAAAAGACATGCTCACTCTCGGTAATGCGCAATATCTTGCTCCTTAAGCTAGCTCAAGGCCCCTAACCGGCAAGATATTGCTTATCGATTTCTAAATATTTATAAGAATAAGAGATTATTCTAACAAAACGTTAACAATTAGAACAAATTCCAGATATCTCGCTCAGACTGAACAAGATTAGCGACGAATTCATCGCAGATGTGATCGCAAACGATGTATTCTTTGAGTGCTTCAATCAAGTCTATTGCTGCCAAGGCTTGTTTTGCACCAGTTGTGGCGAATTTAAAAGCCATGTACGGTTCATTATCGTGACAGTTCATGTGACCAAGAGGAAATAATGGGCATCCCAGGCAGTTGAACGACGGTAGAGCCAACGGACAGATATTACGACCATCTACGAATATGTCAATGGCGTAGTGAGACATTAAAGTGTGGGCTATGTACGACCACTTTAAAATAGTTGTGAATAATGGATGCTTTACTGCTTGTGGTGGAAGGCCGTACTTGCAACAATCTATTCGACCTATCCGCTCCAAGACAGTAACGGTGAACATAGGACGTGTCAAAGGTTCCATATTGTCTCCCCCGGTATCAGTGTACCATATTTAGTTGGAGAAGTCAATACCTTCTTTGATGGCTCCTGGTTCGGTGTCGAAACAGATAGATTTGCACCGGATATTATTATACTGGGTTGATAGTCCAGCTATCTATGGTTTTGCCTTGGTCGTTCATGGCGAAGACGCGCACATTTTCTCCTTTATCAAACATCAACTCCGTGTGCATTTCGTCCCCGGCTATTCCGGTGAGGAAGTTGATGCGGTCGTCCAGTTCTACAACTCTGGTGCACTCAAAAAGTACGTTGTGTTTTTCTGCAGCTATTCTAATAAACATTTCTACCTCTCTGTCTGGTGGCGCAAATCTGTCTACTTCTATCTTAACACATCCTTGCGTGATGTCAAGTTATAAATGGCACTTTTAACCAAATAGGTTATAAATGGCTCATAAATGGCTCAAATGGCTCTTGCCGTAATCACTAAATGTTACGAGATCCAACACATTCAGTGCTTGGAAAGTTTTCAGTGGGAGTGAAAGCTTTTGGGGAATTGTTTTCACTCTCCCCTTTTTTGAAGTCGTCTACAGGGGACGAAAACCAAAAGGGGTACCCTTTGCTTGCGTACAATGTAATAGTCTCTTATATATAAAAGAGAGAAGTGAACACCCCACCCCATCCTCCCTAAATTATTTCTATCTATGTGGCGCCAGCGAAATAGCACTGCATGCCCCCTCTCCCGGGGCACCCCACGGGCATAAGCTTGATTGTGTTTGCGGGGAGCTGCGCTCCCCGAACCCCTAGCTAAGAACGTATGTGTTGGCTCTAATCCGCTGACGCGTATTAACTCGCACGTCCGCTCGCTTCGCTCCCGTGCTCGCCAAAAGACATAGGACATGTATCCAAGCGCTTGGGCTGCGCCCAGCCTTGAGCTTGGACACATTGCATTCGACCATGTGGCGTCGAAGATGCCTATACATGGTCTCTAGTCAAGCAACTACACTGAAGCTCCTGTCTGTAGCAAATACAGCTACACAGGAGCCTCTATTGTTCACACCCACCTCGCTAGCGCTCGTCTGTGCAAAGGAGCACAGCAGGCTGCGCCTGTGTGGGTGCTCACTGTAACTGGGGACGTGGCCGTCCCCATGCCCCTTGCGACGTAGCTACGCTACCGCCATCTATATCCATGCCTTTGAGAGGTATGACACACAGCATACTCTCCGTCCTACCCTGAGCACATACAGCACAGGGAGACACGTCATGTGTGCTGTGTCCTTGTATAGGGCATGCACATAGATGTCGTTCTTGCGTGTCTCATATAGCCGGTCATCACACCCTGCTCCTGATGCATGGCACATACAGCCATGCACATAGGAGCTTATAACGCAGGGTGTGCTGTCCTCACAGTATATATATATGCTGGGCATTATAAAATAGGGGTGCTCACACAGTGCACATACAGCACTGTACATGTGAGCATCCTGCGCTTCTTAGTGTAGCACTACCACGTACACAGGCTGCGTGCCTTGCCTGTGTCCGGGGGCGTACTACCTAGAAGCTTGGACTGTAGACCGCTTACTATATGTTTCGCACATACAGCGAAACGGATATAGACGCTCTGTCAAGAGTGGAACTTTTGTCACGTTGATATGGCAAAAGCGCCATATGCAACGTAACTGTTTATGACAAAAGCAGTCATAAAACAGGACAAAAGTTACTCCTGACAGC
The DNA here is from genome assembly GCA_030590485.1 of Lentisphaerota bacterium. GTDB lineage: Bacteria > Verrucomicrobiota > Kiritimatiellia > UBA8416 > JAUUYL01 > JAUUYL01. Next base: position 16,389 of record JAUUYL010000058.1, read on the forward strand.
CTTTGCCCCAATTTTAGATATGCCCCTGCATATATAATTGTGTATATGTAGAAACTTAGTAGAGGAGTTTAGAATGAAGAACATTATCGCTTTTTTCGGTGCTTGCTTAGTAATTGGTTCTGTTTATGTACATTTGACAGGATCTACCAGTGTTTTTGAGTTAGGCATTGGCGTAGTGATTGGTGTAGTATTAGCTTGCTTGGTAGACTGAGCCTTGCTTAGTTGCCTTGCGGCTACTTAGTATCATTCATTCTAAATTTATGTAACTGGAGGTTACAATGAAAAAACTTATCGCAGTTATCCGAGCAAGCAAGGGCAAAATCGCCCTCTCAGTTTATATCGATGGAGAACGTATCGACATAAACCCGCCTACGTTCTTCAAGCGTAACGGCATCGAGAACGTCAAAGGCTTATCTCCAACCAACGTGTTGGTTGTCGATTACCCAGGCTTTACTCAGTACGGTGCCTGCTACCAAGGCATTATCGATACCATGCGGTATCTAATGCCTTTTACCGAGAATAACTACACCGTATCAATCCTGACTAACAACAAGGTCGTTGTCAGTCAGCTCTCAGGTAAGATGAAAATCAACAAGCCAGAACTTGTTGAAGCAAAGAACATGGTCGGTTCTTTGCAAAATGGCTCCTTCTCTCTTCAAGCTGTCGAACCAGCTCGTATAGCCAAGGGTGTCGCTTAGTTGCCTTACGGCAACGGCGTTTGTACATTCTTCTCCTCCTTATGCTTTGGAGAGTGAGAAATTCTTGACGATGGAAACAGAAACGTGGTAATACCCACGTCTTCCATCATCAAGCATTGTTCTACTCACTCTCCAGACCAAAGCTTGGGGATACAGTGGTGCACATTAGCCTGTTTGGGTTTATATAAATCCATTGTGGATTTAGACCTAAACAGGACAGATCGCCCTACATTGGGCAAGGAGACGTGAAATGTCATTTCACAAACCACGGTTCACACTGCA
>JAUUYL010000056.1 GCA_030590485.1 Lentisphaerota bacterium
AGGAATCACAAAAGAGTCAAGAGGCAAGTGGCTACACCCCTTTTGGTGACTACTGGGTGCTGTTGCGGGTTGGCACTTTTGAAGCGGCGGAATATATTATTGTATTAAGAGTGAGATAACGGATTTTATACTTGACGATTCAGTGGGTTTTACCCCAATCTGGGGGGCTAATACAAGTGTCGTGGTGTATCTACGGCATTAGGGGAATTATGTGGAATAAACTGATAGGGCTCTTTTCGAACGATATAGGTATTGACCTGGGTACTGCTAACACCCTCGTTTACGTGAAAGACAGGGGAATTGTACTGCGAGAACCGTCTGTGGTTGCCATCCAAGCTGGATCCAAGCGTATTCTAGCGGTTGGTGAAGAAGCTAAGCGCATGCTGGGAAGAACTCCTGGCAACATTGTTGCCATCAGGCCTATGAAAGCCGGTGTTATAGCTGATTTTGAGATTACCGAAGCTATGCTGAGGTATTTCATCAAGAAGATTCACAACAAGCGCAAGATGGTTAAACCTCGTATTATAATAGCTGTACCTAGCGACATTACCGAAGTTGAGAAAAGAGCTGTCAAAGACTCGGCAACCCATGCGGGTGCGAGAGAAGTGTTTTTAATTGAAGAACCGATGGCTGCAGCTATCGGGGTGGGTCTGCCTGTGCAGGAGCCCGCTGGTAACATGATTGTTGATATTGGAGGAGGTACCACAGAGGTAGCATTGATATCCCTGGCAGGTATAGTATTTAGTCGTACTGTGCGTGTTGGCGGGGATGAGATGGATGAATGTATAGTACAGTATATGAAACGGGTGTATAATTTAATGACAGGTATAAGGACGGCGGAAGAGATAAAAATATCTATGGGGTCGGCCTATCCAGTTGAAGATGAAACTAGTGCAGAAGTGAAAGGGCGCGATCTTGTCGCTGGGTTGCCTAAGACCTTGACGATAACTTCCGAGGAAATTCGCGAAGCTTTGCAGGAGCCGGTTTCATCGATTATAGACGCAATAAGGATAACTCTGGAGCGTTGTCCGCCGGAATTGGCTGCTGATCTTGTTGATCGCGGAATGATTCTGGCTGGCGGAGGCTCATTGCTTACGGGCTTTGATAAGCTGATAGCGGAGCAGACGGGTTTGCCTGTGCATTTGGCGGATGATCCGCTGAGTGCTGTTGCAGAGGGAACGGGCGTAGTTCTGAATGAGTTGAATTTCCTGAGGAAATCCGGCGCGGACAGGCATTAAGTGCTTTTTTCTCTCTAATTGTCTCAATTATCCACCTATTGTTTTCATCCTGATATGCTTACATCGTTCTTGTGGTATATTACAGAGGAATTAGATGAGAAACAATCGAGGGTTGATAAGTTTTGTTCTTGTGGCAGTTGTTGTATTGCTCAATCTGCCGCTTCCGGTATCGATGCGGGTCAAGTCCAGTGCGCGTGACAGTGTGGCTGGGTATCAGAATGTGTGGCATCTTCTGGTAAATGACTTGAGCCGTACTTTCTCCGCATTTGCAGGTGCAAAGAAGCATATTAATCAGAAAGACGAACTCTTTCAGCAGGTCGCCAATCTTGAATTCCGTATCGTGCAGCTGGAGAGATTTGAAGAGCAAAATGCGGAGCTTCGAAAGCAGTTGGATTTTCGGAAGGCTTCCAAGTTAGAGTTGGTTCTCTGTGAAGTTGTTTCCCGCGGTGGTGCGGGCGGATGGTGGCAGACGATAACTCTGAACAAGGGTTCCGAGGATGGCATCGAACAGAACAGGGCGGTTGTCACGCGTGTTGGCTTGGTGGGAACCACTATTAATGTCGCGAAGAATTCATCTGAAGTTTTGTTGTTGTATGATTCAAACTGTCAGGTCGCCTGCAGGTTTTCGAGGACGGGCTCCCTGGGGATTCTTCGTGGTGCTGGCATGACCTTGCGTGGTAATCCTGAGATGGAGATGTTGCTGTCCGCAAACTCACCCGTTGTGAACTATGTGCGTCGTGATCAGCAGTTGATAGATGGCGATGAGGTCGTCACATCAGGGCTGGGCGGAGTTTATCCTCCGGGGTTGCTTGTTGGAAGCATGAAGAAGTTGAGTCTTGATGCAAAAGAACTGTATTACTGCGTGGAGATCGATCCTGCGGAGGACATGCGGGAATTGCAGTATGTCTTTGTGGTTAAGGAGAAATCAAAATGACATATTTGGTCATGGGCGTTATTCTTATTGTTTGCACGGTTCTTCAGATCCAGATGCCGGGATATGCCGTGCTTGGCGGAGCGAAGATACCATTCCTTCTCTCGGTCTGTCTCTATTATTCGTTGACCCGTGAAACGGGCGTTATGCTGGCTGCCGCTTTTTGTGCCGGCTTCCTGCAGGATTCGCTTAGCGAGATACCGTTGGGCTATTCAGCGTTTCTGTTTTGTCTATTAGGTTGGGCTGTCAGTCGTTTCAGGAATTTTGTGGTATCGGAGTCTTTTGTAACACCAACGTTCTTTGGCGGAGTGGCGAGTCTGATTTTCACCATTTCGATTTATATGTGGCTTGCGGCGGATGGCCTGGTTTCGTTTGGTGCCGGTCGACTTTTTATGCGATTTGTTGGAGCTGGGTTCTTAGGAATGATCTGTGCGCCGGTTGTGTTTTTTCTCACCAGAAAGCTGGATCAGCTGGTGGGCAATGTTGAGTTTAATGAGGAAATAGATGTTTTCGAATGATGATTACGAAAGTGTGTTGCTGCGCATACGGGCATTGATGATGATAATGTTGGGGTCATTATTGTTTCTCGGAATGGTTCTGTGGCGCGAGCAGGTTCTGAATGCCTATAAGTACGAGACAAGTCTGGACAGGCAGAGTATCAGGCGGGTTCGGTTGCCGGCCGCACGAGGCAGATTGTTTGATCGAAACGGTGTTTGCATGGCCGATAACAGACCCAGTTATTGTCTGGAGCTTTATGTTGAAGAGCTCAGGGAGTCGGGCAGAATATCGAATACGGTCGACAGGATCGATCATGTTGTTGATGAGATTGCCGAGGTGTTAGGTCTAATAAGGCAGACAGCACGAAAAGACATAAGCATGCATCTGAGTAAGAGACGCCCCATGTCTCTGCTCGCATGGAAGGATCTCGATCAAGAGGCGTTGGCAAGATGGGCGGAGAGTGATGTGTCGATGCCGGGAAGCAGTAATTATATTTCAGGTGTTGATATTTATGTTGAGCCGGTCAGGTGTTATCCCGAAGGGCCGACAGCAGCACATATTCTCGGTTATGTTGGCAGGGTGAAGAAAGGCCAATCTGGCAAGGATGAAGATATAGATTATTATCTCCCCGAGATGCAGGGCAAGCGCGGCATTGAGCGGGTTATGAATACAACTCTGGCTGGTGAAGCGGGAGGTAAGTTGCTCAGGGTAAACGCTTCCGGCTTTAAGTATGATGAAGAAAAAAGAGACAGTCTTCCCGCCGTTGCCGGGATGGATATTGTGTTAACCATTGATATGCGGATTCAGCGTCTGCTCAGTAAGGCGCTGAAAGGGAAAAGGGGCGCGGCTGTTATCCTGGATCCGTCGAACGGTGATATTCTTGCGTTGTGCAGTTCTCCAGGGTTTGATCCAAATGATTTCAGTCCAAGCATCACTCAGAAACAGTTGGACATATTGGTGGGAGGTCACAAGCCGTTGCTGAATAGGGCTATCGCAGAGGTCTATCCTCCGGGAAGCATATTTAAGCCGGTCGTGGCTCTTGCGGCGCTGGAAAACAAGAAGGCTACAGGAAGCACGTCGTTTAACTGCCCAGGGTATTTCGCGCTTGGCCGGACCAGGTTCAGGTGTTGGCAAAAGAGAGGGCATGGCTGGATTGGGCTAAAGAAGTCAATTGAGCAATCATGTAACTCGTATTATTGTCAGCTGGGTTTGCGTTGCGGTTATGAAGCTATTTATCATATGGCCTCCGCTATAGGGTTGGGGCAGAGGACCAATGTGGAGCTTGGGATAAAGGGTGTTGAGCCGGAGGCGAGGGGATTGTTGCCGGATGATGCATGGAAAAGGAGGGTATACAAGGATGCCTGGCGTAAGGGGGACACTTGTAATCTATCCATTGGGCAAGGTGCTTTGAATGTTACACCTATTCAGATGGCTGTAGTTTCATCTGCACTTGCAAATGGCGGTAAGGTTTATAGGCCCAGGCTTATTATGCGAGATTTCGCAGTTGGCTCAAATGAAGAAACAGTATCCTCCGGGTATCTTGTGAATGATCTTGAATTGTCAGCCGAAACATTACGTCTTGTCAGGGGTGGAATGCACGATGTTATCCATGCTAAGTCGGGAACGGGGAAGCGAGCTAAGATCGATGGTGTTGAGATGGCGGGAAAAACCGGTACCGCCCAGTATGGCGCGCGAGGCAGCGGCAAGCAGCATACTTGGATGATTGTGTTTGCGCCATTTAATGATCCTAAGTACGCGTTGGCGATGATTGTTGAGAATGGAGATTCCGGAGGTAGAACGGTAGCCCCGTTGATCAAGGAAGTAATGGAAGGAGTTTTTGCTCTTGAGCATGATGCATAATCAATTTATGAAGAGAGTTCATCTTTTCAAGCGAACATGCTGGCCGATAAGTTTCGCAGTATTCCTTTTGCTGATTATAGGTGTGCTTTTTATTTATAGTGCTTGTTATATCAGTGAAGGACAGGAAGTGCAGTCTTATTACAAGAAGCAGATTCTATGGGCGTTTGTCGGGTTGCTCAGTTATATTTTCTTTTCGCTGTTCGACTACAGGCGATTCAAACGTATCGCTGTATGGCTGTATGCGATATGCCTGGTTCTGCTCGTGATGGTCTTGATGTTTGGAGAGTCTCGTTATGGAGCTACACGCTGGTTGATGATTTCGGGGGTTAATGTTCAGCCTTCGGAATTGATGAAGATTGGGGTGCTGATTCTGCTGGCGAGAATTTTCAGCAACCCGAGTGTTAATATGAAAGATCTGAGGGTGTTTCTGTTTTCCTGGTTTCTGGTGTTTATTCCGTTCGCACTTATCAGGATGCAGCCTGACCTTGGCACGGCGATAATCCTTTTTCCGGTCTCTTTTGTGATGATGTTTGTGGGGGGGGTGCCTTTAAAATATCTGGGTTTTATTGTGGCGCTGGCGGTAGCTTGTGTGGCCTTGTTGCTGGGGTTGCTGGTCTTGCCTGAAAAAATGGGAGCGAGTGAAGAGAGGCAAACGGCGATATTGAACACAATAGGGCTCGAGGATCACCAGAAGCATAGAATACTGGTGTTTTTGAATCTTGATAAGGATCCGTTGGGTTCAGGTTGGAATAAGAAGCAATCAAAGATAGCTGTTGGATCTGGTGGCGCTTGGGGTAAGGGGTATTGCAATGGAAAGCAGAATATTCTGGGTTTTCTCCCTCGCTCGGTAGCACCTACGGATTTTATTTATTCTGTGATTGCGGAAGAGAAAGGGTTTATGGGGTCGGTGATAGTATTGCTTCTTTTTGGTACTATAATTGGATTCGGTATGCAGGGTGCAATAATCGCTCGAGATAGAATGGGTAGATTGTTGTGTGCCGGGGTAGTGACAATGTTGTTCACGCATGTGTTTGTAAACATAGCAATGACGGTTGGCCTTATGCCTATAACAGGCTTGCCTCTTCCGTTGTTGAGTTATGGCGGCACATTTATGGTTGTTGTGATGTCCTCTTTGGGCATTGTTCAGAGTGTATTTGTAAGATCGAGGCGTTCGGATAATTTCGCGCACTCGTCTTCTAAGCCCATGGGATATTCGGGCGGAATAAGAAAGGGAATAAGACATGTTTGATTGGATGAAGAATAAGGGGAAAATGAAGAGGGAAATTATTATCAACGCGGAAAATCTTGAGACTCGAGTTGCTGTTCTGGAGAACGGGAAGTTGGAGGAGTTTCAGGCGGAACACACCACGAAAGAACGTATTGTTGGTAGTATCTACAAAGGCAAGATACAGAATCTTCAACACGACTTGCAGGCGGCTTTTGTGGATATAGGGCTTAAGAAGAATGCCTTTCTACATTACTGGGATATGGTTCCTGACGACAGGTCGTTTAAGGATGTTGATTCGGGTCGTCGTCGTCGGCGTGGTCAGAAAAGAAAACGTCTTTCGACTTCTGATGTGGAAAAGCAGTTTCCTGTCGGTACGGATATTGTTGTGCAGGTGACGAAGGGCCAGATTGGATCAAAGGGCCCGCGGGTTACAGCGAATCTCAGTATTCCTGGTAGATTTCTGGTGATGATGCCGGGAGTGAACTTGAGTGGTGTTTCTAAGAAAATTGGTGATGTGAAGGAGCGGCAGCGTCTGAAGAAGATTCTAGGCAAGATGCCCGGCAGAGACGGCATGGGTATGATTATAAGGACCGCAGCTGTTGGCGTGAAGAGTCGAAACTTTATCAGGGACTATAAGGGTTTGATTGGAGTATGGGACGAGATTGATGCGGCTCTTACGAATCGTAAGGCCCCCTGCTGTGTGTATAGTGAGCCGGATCTGGTTGAGCGTGTTGTGAGGGATTGGCTGACAGAAGACATAGACAGGATTGTTGTTGATTCCCAAGAGAAATATGATCGTCTTAAGAATGTTGCATCTACTATGTCGCGTAAGGCTCGATCGGCTATACAGAATTATCAGGGCGAGTCACCGATATTTGATCAGTACGCAGTCGAGCAGCAGTTGGACGAGGCGTTCAGGCGGAAAGTTAACCTTAGATCGGGTGGTTGTGTTGTTTTTGATGAGACAGAGGCGTTAATAGCTGTTGATGTTAACACGGGTCGACATAAAGGGAAGGGCGCAGCCGACGAGGCTATATTCGAAGTCAATCTCGAGGCTGTTGATGAGGTTGCCCGGCAACTGAGACTCAGGAATGTCGGCGGGCTTGTTGTATTGGATCTTATAGATATGCGATCCAGGAAGCATCAGAATGCAGTTTATCGCAGCATGAAGGTTGCGTTGCGACGCGACAGGGCCAGAACTAATGTTCTGCCGATTTCTGAGCTTGGGATAATGGAGATGACTCGTCAGCGAGTGGAGGAGAGCATATTATCATCCATGTATGTTGATTGCCCTTATTGCCACGGTAGGGGGAATGTAAAGTCACCGCTTAGCATGAGCGTGGATATTCAACGTCAGATTTCGGCCATTGCGCGAAAATCTTTAAAAAGCAAGAAGCATGTTGATTTGGATGTGATAATATACCCAACAGTGTTGGACAGGTTACGTAGGGAAGATGAGAAATTTCTCATCGACCTGGAATCCAGGTTTGACGGCAGATTAACTTTTAAATCTGATCCCAGCAGGCATGTTGAGTCGTTTGCGATATTGAATTCGGAGACTGGCGAGACCATTTATTCTACATCGGATTAGAAGGCATGACAGATAGAAGATTGAATAATTCAGGCGTTGTATTCTTTCTTGGAGCGCTCGCATTCATGTTCTTTGCGAGCGGGCTGAGGGCGTATGGAGACTTGGAGTCTACAAACACAGTTAATCTCTCGTCGCTGAAAAAGAAGGACACTAGGGATCTCCAGATTACTGCTGATGAACTGAGTTTTGATAATGATACCGGATGGGCTGAAGCTAAGGGTCGTGTGATTGTCATTAAAGACGGACAAAAGCTTCAGGCTGTATATGCTCGCATCAACACTGAGACAGACGATGTTTATGCCGCGGGGAACGTGAGGCTTCAATATGCGGGCGGTCAGTGGGAAGGCGAGGAGCTGTCGGGTAATTTCGGAACTAAGGAGTGGGAGATCGGTGAATCTGCAGGTTCAAGCAAGCCATTTCGTATTATCAAGTCGGAGGGTGCAAAAGGTCAGACCAACGGTTTCTTCGTAATAGCTGGTGCGACCATGACAACCTGTACGAACGAATATCCTAATTGTCATTATCATATTCAAACTAGAAAGGTTGCTATTAAGCCAGGAGACAGGCTGAAGGGCTGGGGCGGAAAATTCTACCTGGGCAATATCCCGTTGTTGTATGTGCCATACTGGACGGCCGATCTCAGGCCTGACTTCGGCTGGATGATGGCGCCTGGGCACAGTAGTCGACTCGGTACATATATGCTGACCTCGTACAAGTATCGCATGTCTCCGATCTTCCGTGGCGAGACGCATGTTGATTATATGAGTGAACGCGGTGTGGCGTTCGGACAGGACATTAAATGGGGGTTGAGTGAAGGTATTCCGCTTTTCGGGCTGAAGCGTGGTGCCGGAAATGGTGATATAGAAACGTATTTTATTAATGATCAGAAGCCCATAGATTCAGACGAAGATGCCGCCACCGCGGATATAGAGGAAAGTCGCCACAGAATCCTGCTGAGGAACAATTATAGTTTTACTGCCAGGGATTACACGATGTTAAACGCCAGTTACATGAGTGATACAGACGTTCTTGAAGATTTCTTTGAAGATGAATACAGAGTGTATCACACTCCGGACAACTTCTTTATTTATGGACACAATGGTGATGAATATACAATCAGTCTTGCTGCGCGTTTTCGATTGAACGATTTCTTCGATGGAATAAACAAACTCCCTGAGCTATCTGTAGATTTTATGCCTCAACAAATAGGGGGTACCGACTTCTTTTACGAGGGACGTACGGCGATGGCTAACCTCGAACAAGTATACGATGTTGGTAAAACTAACAAGCAGGATTACTCGGTGTTCAGATTTGACACTTGGCATGAGATCTCACGGCCAGAGAAATTCTTCGGTTTTCTCAATGTCATTCCCAGGGCGAGCTATCGCGGAACCTATTACTCAGAGACTCGTTTTACGTCAAACAGCATGACGGTTGTGACTAGTACGCTAACAAACAATGTTGTCGATGCGTTTGGTTTGCAACAACAGGTGGTAACCACGAAGAACGTCACCAATAGCAATCAGACTGTTTATGATCAAGGTGCTGAATACCGCAACGTATTTGGGCTGGGTGCGGAATTCTCATTCAAGGCGTTTAGACAGTGGGGTGACGACATTAAGCCCAGGCGACATGTTGTGGAACCGTATGCTAATTATACATTTGTACCGGAACCTAATCTATTGCAGGAAGATATCTATCAGTTTGATGGTGTAGACAGTAAGGGAGAAGAAAACTGGTTGCGGATAGGTATGAGAAATAAACTTCAGAAGAAAAAGAAGCGGGCTTTAGGGTATAGTCCTCATGATATTCTGGATGTTGATGTGTTTACGCGGTACAACCTTGATCCTGCTGAAGGCGTTGATTCTATGACTGATGTTTGGGGGGATATTGAATGGTCGCCAGCACATCGCTTTATAGTTCAGGCTCGAGCGCGGTATAATCTTCAGGATTCCGAATTGAATACATTTAATATCAGAGGTTCTGGAGCAGTCGCAGATACATTGAGAACAAGCATGGAGTGGCGGTACACAGTTGATCAAAGCAGTCTGCTGTTCGGCGAGATGTCGCTGTTTCCTGGAAGGCGAGGGTGGAGCCCATCTGCTTACGCCAGGTACGAGATTGAAGAGCGCAGGGCAGAGGAGGCGGGTTTTTACCTGCGCCGGACTTATGACTGTATGGTCTTCAGGACGGGGCTCAGGATTCATCCGGGTTACACCAGGTCTGACGGAAGCGAGGTTGATGATGAATATCGTGCAACTGTCGAGTTTTGGCTCAGGGCGTTTCCTGAATACGGAATGAAACAAAAGCCCTCCAAGTACAGCACTACGGATAGGTTTTAAGTGATAGTATAACAGTAAGAGGTTTTGATGTCGGATGAATTAGATATTTATGATCCGGTGTTATTCGGAGATGATAGGTCTGAGGGCCTTGTCGCGGTGGGCTTTAATGAAGGTGCCGACGCGGATAAAATAACACTTTTTTCCCGCGAGAAAGACAAGACGGTTTCTGCGGAGGCATCATTCAGACCGTTCATTCTGGTTGAATCGGGATATATCAAAGACTGTCCTCAAGTTTATGACGTGAAGAAGCTCGATGGCAATGGGCGTCTGAAGGAATGTGTTTCGTTCGCGAACTGGAAAGATGTTGTAAGCGCAAAGACATGGTTGTCGCGCGAAACAGGTTTCTCCCCGTCGGCGCCAGGCGCACCATATTTGTTTATCAACGATCCTGTTCAACAATATCTCATGCTTTCCGGCAAAACGTTGTTCAAGGGGATGGAGTTCGAGTCTCTAAAACGTTTGCAGGTTGATATAGAATGCACTACGGCGGAAGGTTATGAGTTTTGCAATGCGGACAGAAAAGAAGATAGCATTATAGCTATAGCGCTTGCTGACCAGAGTGGGTGGGTTGAGGTTTTGTCCGGGACGGATATGGATGAAAAGAAATTGCTTACACGGTTTGTTGAAATTGTGGCGGAACGTGATCCAGATGTTATAGAAGGGCATAACATATTTAATTTCGATCTTCCGTATATAGCGAAACGTGCAAAAATGCATAAGGTCAAGCTGGCTATAGGTCGAGACAAGAGTGTTCCAAAGGTGCGTCCGAGCAGGTTTAGTGCGGGTGAGAGAACAATATCTTACAAGCGGTATGATGTGTTTGGGCGTCACATAGTCGACACGCTGTTTATGCTCCAGGTTTACGATATAAGTCATAGGTCATTAAATGGCTTTGGACTGAAGGATGCAGCGATTCACTTTGGCCTGGCTGCAAAGGGGCGGACTTATATAGATGGGGCAGAGATAGCAAATGAATTCCGGAAGAACCCCGAGAAGGTTATCAAATATGCGGGGGATGATGTCACGGAGACCAGATCGCTCAGTGCGCTGTTGTCGAGAAGCTATTTTATTCAGGCCTCAATGCTTCCGTACACATATCAGAATGTCGCTGTTCGCGGCAACGCGACAAAGATTAACATGTTGATGATCAGGGAGTATTTAAGGAAGGGCAAAGCAATTCCGAAACCCGGCGAATCCAGAGAGTTTGCCGGTGGGTACACAGATCTTTTTGAGACTGGAGTAATAGAGAACGTTCATCACTGTGATGTGCGCTCCTTATACCCGTCTCTAATGTTGACTCGCGGTCTGGGCCCTTCCAGCGATGAGCTTGGGGTGTTTCTGGAGATGTTAGAAAGCCTCAGAGATTTCAGGCTGAAGGCCAAAAGAAAGATGATCGATAGTGGTACCGACGTGGAACGCAATTATTACGATGCGCTTCAGACGGCGTTCAAGGTGTTGATCAATTCGTTCTATGGTTATCTTGGGTTTACCCATGGAAATTTCAACGACTTTGGTTCGGCGGAGCAGGTTACGGCAGAGGGTAGAGACTTGCTAAGCGGGATGATCAAGTGGCTGGAGAATCGTGGTGCCATGCCGATAGAGATTGATACGGATGGCGTTTATTACGTTCCTCCTGAGGGTGGTCCCGCCGCCGCCAAGGCTATGGCGGACAGGCAGAAGGCGGGTGAAACAGAAAAATTCAGAAAAGAGTTTCAAGAATGGCTGCCGGATGGAATCGACATTGAATTTGATGGTGAATATGAGTCGATGTACAGCTACAAGATGAAGAACTATGCGCTTTTAAATTATGATGGGAGCGTGGTTATCAAGGGCGGCGCCTTAAAGTCTCGTGGACTTGAGCCGTTTCAGCGTGATTTTCTGGTGGAGCTGATAGAACTCAAGCTTAAAAGAAAGAACGAAGAGATACCTGCATTAAGAGCCAGGTATGAGAAAGCGATTCAAGATAGAGAATTTCCAATAGAGAAACTTGCAAAGACAGTGACTCTCCAGGATGCACCGTCGACTTATTCTGCCAAGCGGGAAACAGGTAAAACCCCGCGTCGCGCGGCGTATGAGTTAGCTCTCTTGTCGGAGCGAGAGTATCGAGCTGGTGATCAGATCTCATATTATGTGACGGGCGAGAAGAAAAATGTGGTAGTGCACGAGAGTTCCAAGCTGGTTTCCGAATGGAGTAAAGGGGAGCGTGACGAGAATGTTTCGTATTACATCGGCAAACTGGCAGCGTTATGTAAGAAATTCGGGCTAAAAGATGAGCCATTTGCGTCTGCACAGGGCGAGCTATTTTAAGAGGGACTGTAAGGAATTGTGTGTAAAAAGAGATTCGTCGTGTAAAGAAAAGAATTCAACCACGAATAACACGAATTCACACGAATAACGCCCAGCAGCATTGCGCTTCGCGCACGGTACAGCTCACAGAGCATTGAATATGCAAGCTGGCTTGCATATTCAATGCTCTGTGAGCTTATAGCCCGATGATCATCGGGCTAGGCTGCTGGGCCTAATCTGATGCCTTTCCCTTTCGTGAACATTTGTGTTATTCGTGGTTACTTTTATTATATGTTAAAAGTACACACTTATCTTGACGGTGCCATTTTAAGAATGGTTAATGGTTGATGGTTAATGGTCGATTTGATAGGATTTAGTCTATGAAGGATAAAGTCAAGAGAGCTGGCTTCACGTTGGTGGAGTTTCTTGTTGTTGTGGCAATGATAATGATATTGACGTCATTTGTAGGTGTGAGAATACTTAATAAGCCGGCAAAAGCCAGGATAGCTGCTGCGCGGGCGCAAATAGGCAGTTTTAAATTGGCTTTGAGTACTTACCGGATCGATAATGGCTTTATTCCCTCGGAGGAGCAGGGTTTGGATGCGCTGATTGCGATGCCGACCAGTGCGCCTATACCGAGGCATTACCCCGAAGGGGAGGGGTATCTTGATAGTCGGGCCGTTCCTCTTGACCCATGGGGTAACGAGTATGTATATCTTTCGCCTGGCTCTGAAGGTGAGCGTTTTGAGATAATCTGTTATGGCGCGGATGGTGAACCGGGCGGCGATGACGTAGATTCGGATATATCCAGTTCAGATATGTAGAAGTTGCTTGAGTTCGTCGTGAATTAGGCCGTTTGTAGCGATGTACTGAAGTTGATGCGGCTTTTCGAGTTCTTTTACCACTTCGGCTTTTCCTCCAGCCCGTTCAATTATATACCCAGCTGCCGCAATATCCCATATGTAGATATCGGATTCAACAAAACCTTCGCCTTGTCCGCATGCTACCCGGCACAGATCAAGCGCAGCGCTTCCCGATATTCGGGCTTTCTGGACGTTATCGGCGATTGCTCGAAATGTCGCATAAGGCTCGTGACCCGGCACATTTGTTCTGTCCATACCGGTAAAGATCATGGCGTTAGCCAGCGAATCTATTTTTGAAACACTGATGGGTTGTCCATTCATCATGGCGACCTGATCTGTAGAAGCTGTGTACAATTCGTCCAAGGCAGGGGCAAAGACCGCGGCGGCAACAGTTTTCCCATTATATTGTACAGCGATAGATGTGCACCAGATGATATAACCATGCGAGAAATTAACAGTGCCATCAATAGGATCGATAATCCAACGATATGGAGAATGGTTAATGGTTGATCCTCCGTCGCTCTTTGAGCTATGGCGGACAGGTGGTTCATGGTTGCTGACAAGTGATGCGTCCTCCTCGCCAAGTATGTTGTGCTCGGGGAACTGTGAGCGGATATATTCTTCTGCAATTTCCTGACATTCGACGTCTAGCTTGAGTTTTACGTCATGCGGGGAAGTTTGAATGACTTCTCCGCGACGATTTAAGTTCTGGAGCGCGTGGGCACCGGTTTTTTTCGCGGTCTCGACAGCACATTTCAGAAGTGAATCATGGTTTGTCATAAGCTTCGGGCTCCTCTCCGGGAAGTAGCATGAACCATCAACCATGAACCATTAACCATGCGCATATTATTCTGCTACTTCGGCAGCCTCTTTAAATTTCATGGAGACTATGTTGGAGATGCCCTTTTGAGGCATTGTAATTCCATAAATGGCAGATGCTGCGGCAATGGTATGTTGATTATGAGTTATGATCAGGAACTGTGATTGGGTTACGAATTCCTGGAGTACACTGACAAACCGTCCGATGTTTGAGTCGTCCAACGCCGCGTCAAGTTCGTCAAGCAGGCAGAATGGGCTGGGTTTAATCATGTAAATAGCAAAAAGCAGTGCGACGGCTGTCATCGTCCGTTCGCCACCAGATAGAAGCGATATGTTCTGCAAGCGTTTTCCGGGAGGGCGCGCTATGATCTCTATGCCGCAATCAAGAACGTCTTCCTCGTTTATGAGGACGAGCTTTGCGGAGCCGCCGTCGAACAGTTTCTTGAACATGTCCTGGAAGTTAGTGTTCACCTTTTCAAAAGTTGTTTGAAACATCTCTGAGGTTGTGAGGTTGATCTGTTTGATCATATCCATCAACTGTTGTTTGGCTTTTGTGAGATCTTCTTCCTGCGTGGTGAGGAAATTGTAGCGTTCTTCCAATTCCTTGTACTCTTCGATGGCGACCAGGTTGACTGGTCCCATTGCATCAAGTTTTGTTCTCAACTCAGCTACATTTGTTTCGATTGAGTCTAGTGACGGTGCTTCTTCGCTGTCCCATTCCGGCTCAGCTTCTTCCATAACCTGTTCAACCGTGAGGCTGTATTCGGAGGTGATTCTTTCAGCCATATTCTCACGTTTCATCTTGTTTTCAGTGAGCCGTATTTCCTGTTCGGATCTAGTATTGCTAATGTCCTCGAGGGATACCCTTTTGTCTGATAGAGCTTTTTCGCTTTGTATGATTTCCTTGGAATGTTTCTCTCTGTCGGCGCGCATGCTGTCGGCGTTGGCGCTCTGCTTGATAACTTCTTCTTCCAAGACTGAGAGTTGGCTTTCGGCGGAAGCTACTTCTTCGGTCAATTTCTGTATCCTGACCTTGTGGCTTTCGACACCAGTTGAGCGTCCGCTCAGTGCGTCCGACAGTTCTGATACCCGCGAGCTGATGGAGCTGAACTGCTGCTCCAGATGTCCGCGTCTTTGGCTGACTGTCGAGAATAGGACACGCCTGTCTGTGACATCAGCTTGTATTTCTCCGTGACGTTCCTCGAGCTTACGTAAATCAGTGGTTTGGGAGCCGATCTCAGTGACGATCCGTTCTGTTTGCTCTCTGGAATCTTTTAATTTCTTCGAAATGCCGTCACGGGTTTCATCGCTAGATTTATTTTGAGAATTGAGAGAATCAAGTTCGAAGGTGACGGTTGAGAGGTGTTCACGTGCGGTTTCCGTCTCTCTGACTATTACCTGGCATTCACCTTCCTTCTGCGCTGACGCCTGCTTGCTTTTGTCCAGTTCGACACGTGCCTCGACAATCGATTCTTCAAGAGCTGTTTTATTCGCTTCTAGGTTCTGGGCTACAAGATTCAGCGCTTCGGCATTCTCGTTATATTCGGTAAGTTGTTTCTGTTCACTGACCAATGCATTTTTTCTTGAGAGGGGATTGGAGGATTGCTCGTCCGCCATCCAGAACTCCACACAACCGTTTTCTGAGAACAGAGCGCCATCTTTTGTTACAAACGAGGCTTGTTCCGGGACAGAAGACGGAATGTCGTTCAGCGAATCTACTATAAATACGTTCCCGAGTATTCGCTCGATGACGGGGGTGGCAGCTGGTGTAGTCTGAACATGTTCCGTCAGTCTTGTAAATCCATCGAGGTGAACGCTTTCAGGGTTGGCAATTTTCTTGTCCGCTGTCAGCAATCGGGCAGAGCCTGCTTTTTGTGACTCCAGCTTCGTGAGTATATCGAGTGCGCATGACTGGTCGGAAATAATCACGGCGTCTAGCCATGATCTCAGGGCTGCTTCAAGTGCTGTGGCGTATCCGTCGTCGGTATTAACGTGGTCAGCAAGTGCCCCAATGATATCGCTTGAGTTTATGTTTAAGGGGTTCGAACTATCAAGAAGGAGTCTTGCACCTCCAGGAAAATCATCTTCCGCATGGTCTTTTTCGGTAAGAAGGCTTACCTTCGCTTTGCATGCAGCCATTTTTGACTGAATAGCAGAAGCTTCCTTCTGGCAATCAAGACGTTCAACATTGCTCTTCTCGAGTTGATCTATCAGCTCCCTTAATACTTCTTCCAGCTTAGATACATCCTTGCGCATATTCTCAAGGACGCTGGTCATGCCTTCTTGTTTTTCTTCGTGACCTGAGAGTATCCGTGTCAGTTGTGTTTTTTCCGCGGCCAGGCGTTCTCTTTGTATGACTTGAGAACGCTCTTGTGATTCGATTTCTACAAGTTGGTTGCGCAGGCGGGATATTGTGCTTTCGAGTTCGATCTGTTCTTCGCGTAG
The DNA here is from genome assembly GCA_030590485.1 of Lentisphaerota bacterium. GTDB lineage: Bacteria > Verrucomicrobiota > Kiritimatiellia > UBA8416 > JAUUYL01 > JAUUYL01. The sequence goes on from JAUUYL010000056.1 coordinate 16,102, forward strand.
CTGGACCAGCATGTTGCGGGAGGAATCTATTTGTTGCTGGTGGGAACTGAATTTTTCATTGGAATCGTTTAGCTGGGCTTCGGCCTTGATTTCTTCGTCAACGGCCTTTTGTTTTTCTTCTTCAATTCGGTTGAACTGACTTTTCTGTTCGTCTAGCTGTCGAGTGATATCGCTTATTTCCTGTGAATCACGTTCTGAGAGCACTCGGTACTCTTCGATGCGCTGCGTGTTGTATTTTATCATCTCGTGGGTATGGTCGAGCTTGCTTTGTGCCTGTACGCTGGCCTCGAGTACAGAGCCTATATCGCGTTCAATCTTAAGGAGCTGGTCTCTGTCTTGGCTGTTGCTTTCTTCGAGCTCATTGACTTCGCGCGTGGCGATGTTCTTTTTGCTGTTTAGAGATGATATCTTCGCTTCAACACTGCTGATTGTAGCGTCCGCGTTTTTTAGATGGATCTTGGTTGAGTAGATATCTATTTTTCTTAGCTCATCTCTGAATTCTTTGTAGCGGCGAGCTTTACCTGCCTGTCTCTGTAGAGAACCGATTTGACGTTTAACTTCTCGAATGACATCGGCGAGACGTAGCAGGTTGGCTTCCGTATGGTCGAGTTTACGGATAGATTCCTTTTTGTCCGCCTTAAATTTTGTTATCCCGCTGGCTTCCTCAAATATTTCGCGTCTATCTTCGGGTCGCGAACTAAGGACGCGGTCGATTCGGCCCTGTTCCATCATGGAATATGATGCGGTGCCGATGCCAGTGTCCATGAAAAGGCGTTGGATGTCCTTCAGTCGGCAGGGTGATTTATTGATAAAGTATTGTCCTTCGCCGGATCTGAAGACTCTGCGGGTGATAGTGACCTCATGAAAGTCCATGTTTATGGCTGTTTCGCAGTCAGCCAGGGTGATATTGACTTCGGCCATTCCTAGAGGTTTCCGGGTGTCGGTGCCGTTAAAAATAACATCTGCCATACTTGAACCGCGCAATGCTTTTGCGCTCTGTTCGCCCAGGACCCATCGGATGCAGTCGGAAATATTACTTTTTCCGCAACCATTCGGACCGACAATACAAGTCATACCGGGTTCGATATTGACCTTGATTTTGTCGGCAAAGCTTTTGAAGCCTATCATTTCAAGAGATTTAAGATACATTCAGTAACATTCCCGTATTAAGCGGGAATATATATCAATTGGGGGGGCAATAAGCAAGAAACGTTTTAATTCTCAGCACTGTGAGAAATTGTGTGTAAAAAGAATAATTCAACCACGAATAACACAAATGTACACGAATAAAGCCCAACAGCATTGCGCTTCGCGCACTATACAAGCTCACAGGGCATTGAATATGCAAGCCAGCTTGCAATATCAATGCCCTGTGAGCTTGTAGCCCGATGATCATCGGGCTGTACTGCTGGGCTTAATTTGACACATTTCCCATTCGTGAAAATTAGTGTTATTCGTGG
>JAUUYL010000053.1 GCA_030590485.1 Lentisphaerota bacterium
CCTATTCTATCTCTTCGGACAAAGCAGAGTGAGGAATCCATCCGCGATTGTGTTTGTACTCGATTTTGCGCCATTCTTGATAGCTGTTCAAAATTCTGACTTGCGCGTCGAGAGGCGGCTCATCTGTAATCAGGGCAGAATATGATGGTGCAAATCTAATTGGCTCTTCTTCGATAATTGTGCCTGTTGTTATCTTTTGCCTTAATTGAGATGTAATTCTCGCTTTTGCTGTTCCCGCGGTTTCATTATCAGAATGGGCATTGTTTAAGGTTGATTCGGGGGTGAATTGCTTGATTTTAATATTTTTCGCAGCATGAAATGAGAGCGGGAAAGGCCCTCTTGTAGCTGTTTTATATGAGGTTGTCTCTGTGTCAAAATATGAAAATGAGAGTTTGGGTATTTCTGTAGCATTAGTGCTCAAAACAACAACAGTCTGAACGAAGCTCCGCATCGCAGTGTCTTGCTTTATTGCTTTGGAATCGTAAGCTTTAAACAAATAAGTGGATGAAATTCCGATGGGGGATACCTCGTCGAGATATCCGTCCCCACTGATTACGGTTGATATATTAATTAGATCACCAACCATAATGTCTGACGGACTCACTTTAACGTCAAAAGTGAACTTTCCTACTGCATTCTCGTAGTCAGGGGGACGCATTGATTCCTGGACGCTTCTAACAGACAAGTTCAGGGGCTTCATCTGTAATGTCCGAGGGCTTTGATGTGTGACCGTTCCGAAGAAAGATCTTCTCTTTGTGAGTATGGTCAGGTTTATGCGTGGCTGTATAACAATCGTTCCTGTGACCAGTGGCCTGAATTTGCCAGTGAACTTTCTGGTCTCAACTAAAATGCCATTCGTTTCTTTCTTTGTCGCACCGTGATCATCAAAAGCACCTATCTGTAGTAGTTGATTGTCTGAAGGCATGTTTCCGAGCTGTATGTTGCGGCCAATTGAGACGCCTGTTGATCGAATATCTAAAGTAATCTCTATGGTCTCATTGCGATAGACGGAGGTTCTTTTAGTCGTGAATTCAGCTTTAATCATCTGGGCTCCCTGCGCGAACAGGGTTTTGCCAGAGGTCAGCATCAGGAAAAGAAGAATATATGTAACAAATCTGTTTTTCATGGGGATTCCAGGCTGACGTTAATTGCCAGTTGCTCGGTTTTCAATATAGGGGCGACGCTTTCTTGATGGATGGATGTTGTGGCACTGGATCCGAAGAGTATCAATGCCGCTAACGCAAGCACAGTGATGGCTCTTAACGACTTCTTACACCCAGCCTTGCTAAGAATTATAGTCAGCCAGAATATGGCAAATGAGTATACGGCTATATTCATGCGCGTGGAAAGAGGGACTAAGTAGTGCCAAAACATAGGATGTCGATGCCATGAGAGAGGCAGGAGTTTGCTGTTGTCGCCTTTTGCCTGCGCCAATTGCAGGTTACGTTTGATTTCCCAGGTTGTGCCTGAATATCGCTCGGCGCGTTTCAAGAACGTAGCTGCATGCTCATGCTGATCTGCCATCATAAGTGCCGTACCCATATTGTATAGAAGGGGTGCATTCCGAACATCTCTCTTTAGCAGCTTGTTGTATGCGTTTGCGGCGCGAAGGAAGTCGTCTTTGTTTCTGGCATTGGACATAAGCGAGTTGGCTTCGTTCCATATGAAACGGTTTTCTCCTGTATTGTCAGCGTATGCATTTGACATGGCTATAATACATGTAATTGCTGTTATCAATATCCGCTTCATTTTGTATCCAGTTTCTTTATCAATGCAAGGACTTGGGCGGCCTCAGTGTTAATGTTGTCTGGTTGATTGGCGTTGCTGTCGTATGCGATGTTGAAGTGTCGCTCGAAAATGTCAGACAAGAGGTCGGCATCGTCCTGTGGTAAACAACTGCTGTTTAATATGTGTTTTAAATCCTCAGGCGTAAGTCCGTCTTCTGACTTGCTGAAGAAATAAGCAATATATTTCCGGATGCCTGTATACAAAAGATGGGAACTTTTGGATGTGTTCTTCATGGACGATTTTTGTGCGAGCTGGATGGACGTTAATGCCTGCTTCAATGAATTCTCACGCAGTCTGGCTGTAGAGTTTCCCCTTAGAGCTTTCCGAGCCATGCGTAGAAGTGAGAGCATGAGAAGGAGTAATGGACCGCATATTATGAGAAATATCTGTTGCTTTGTTGGCCTGACCGATGCAGGCATACTGCCGACGGGTGAAATATCCAAAGGTGCGACAAGAAGGGTGTCTGACGTACGAGCTGCCGCGCTTCCGTTGCTCCTGTTTGTTGAGGTCTCGATGATGAAGTTCTCTGCGACCTTCATGGCCGCGTTAACCCTCAGCGGCATGGGTTTAGTTTGAATGGTCTTGTATGTCTTGGTGATTGTGTCAAAAAATGAGAGGTCGATAGCTGGTATTTCAAGCGTGCCGGATTGCTTAGGGCGAACGGTATAAATGTATTTCTTCGTATTCCCGATTGTTTCTGTTCGAAGTGTGTCGTCGTATATTTTAAAAATGTCTGTTAAATCTTTTTGTTCCGTAAGATCTGGAGAGGTTATGTTGGAGAGTCTGATGTCGCCCGAGATGCTTAGTGTCATCTTTAAGGGATCGCCCAGGTTGCATGTCTGTGTGTCAATTTCAGAGGTGGCGGTCAGCGTGGTTCCAATGGCTCCGATATATGAGGCAGGCCGCCCGGCTTCAGGAGGCGGAATGACCCGAACAGTCCTTGCGGCACCAATTGCAAATATCGGTTTGCCCGTTCCGTTGCCGCCCGCGTCAACGGCGGTGATGATATTCCCCTTGAAGATTACGGGTCCGAAAGTATGGCTGGTCTCTTCACTTGGTGTGTACTTTAGTTTAAGTGAATATTCGTAATAAGGCTGATCCTTTTTTGTTATTTCTTTTCGGTTCAGCCTGAATTTGGCTTTTTGGGGTTCTTTGAATCGTTCAAACAGAGAGAAATCCCATCTGTCGTTCAGCGGTATATCATTTAAGGAGAATCCTGCACGATCAGGATGTGTCTCAAGCCGCTTCTGAAGAATGGAGTTTATGTCAGGACCTATCAGCCCATTAATGTCGCTGCGCAGGTATGGTACGCTTATTGATGGAGGGTGACGCGGGCTAATAGGGTCGTAATGGGAATATTGGTTTTTCAGTCGTTTTATACAGATGGCAAAGGTCACTTCGAAGGGCTCGTCGACCAGAACGGATTCTTTGGATGGTGTTATTGTAACGATAACAGAGTTTTGCTGTTCAATGCCCGATACAGTCAAGGTCGGGCCCGGTGATGTATATGTTTTGCTGTTGTGAGTCAGAGTTATGGGGCCAGCCCGGAAGGCTCCGGTCTTTTCTGGTGTTATTTTATATGTGAATTTCCGACCTGTGTAGCTTTCCTGTTGAACACGGCCGTTTATAATGCTGACGCTTCTTCTCGACCGGTCTTCGGATCCAAGATATTGTATTTCGCAATCCCTTAATGCAGATAGGTCGGGTTCTTTTGTTGCGCTGCTCCCTGAGGCCTCCACGGTAAGGTTGAAAGATTCACCAAGATATATTTGATTTCTGTTGGGTGTGACTTTTACAGAGAGATCTTGCGCCAATGCCGCGACTGTACCTGACAGGCAAAGGCAAAGAATCACACCTGCTATTCCGTGTTTCGCGGCATAGAAGCTGTGCTTACCAGTCTCGTTCACGCGGCGACATCGGAATATGGTTTTCCCTGCGCTGTTTTTCTGCTTCATGTTCCTTTTCTCTTTCTAAAGCTTTTTCCAACAGTTTTCTTATGTCTTCCGGTGTGGTATCTTCCGGCTTCATGGGCTCTTGCTGGTCTTCTTCCTTATCCTGCTTTTGTTCTTCGGGCTTTTGCTCCTCAGGGTTTTGGTCCTGCTCTTGGGTCTGCGACTGATCTTGTTGTTGGTCTTGCTGGTTCTGTTGTTGCTGCTTCGGGAGGAGCTTTTCGATTTCCTTAAGGAGCTCGTAAGCTTTGTTTTCTTCTGTCAGCGCAAGTTTACGATCATTGTTTTCCAAGTGTTTTGCCGCCAGTTTTTGCGCGGTTACGGCCATTTCGGAGTAGTTGACAATCTTTTCGCGGTCCTCAGAACTTAGTTCTTCCTGCTGGGGCAGGGGCTGTTGAGCAATGGTATTTGTCTGGTCAACAACCGGCGTTGCCAGTTCGAAACGCTCGCTGAAGAGAGTTGTCAGATCAAGTGCTTCGTTTTGCATCATCACTGATTCTTCAGCGTTACCGGAGGTTGTTTCAGAGATGGTGTTGCTTTGCAGGCGTATGTCTTCCTGAAGCAGGTGTTGATAAGGGGCAACACCTTTCCATAAGTGGTATATTCCCGCTTGAGATGCTGCGACCGACTGAAACCCGGCAGGGTCAAGATTTCTAAGCTCGTCTGCCGATTGTGTCATCATGCTTTGGATCGCATCAATATGTTGTGCAAATCCTGCCAACTTCTGTTGGCTGCTGTTTGTTGTTGAATTCTGCTGATTGGCGATGGTGCTTAGCATTTTCTGTTTAAGAGGAATCCACAGGTCACTATTTTCCTCCTGGAGTTTGGCAAAGTTCTCGTATTGAGTAATCTGGCTTGGTGAATCGTTTGTGAGTATCTTAGCCAGATTCTGAAAGATTTCTCGCTGGTTATTCATCATTTTAAATGATAGATCTGTGGCTTGGGCTGCCTCATGTTCTTGCGTCAGCGCTGCAATCTTCGCTTCGCTCTGTATCTCCGGAAGCTGCTTCAGGATAAAGCCAAGATTGTCCATTGCGGTTGCCCTGGATTCGTCCGTGCGTGCGGCTTCCGCAAATGCCTCCGCAGCTTCTTTGATCAAACGGGCGGTATCTGTTATGTTGGTGTGATTTCTATGTTCTGGATCTGCGGCTCTGTACAGCACCGTACCCAGAGCTGAGACTGTTCCCGCTACTGGCTGTGACTCCGACAATGCCTGTTCACGCAGAATATCCGCTGATTCTTTGTGTTTTCCTGCATTATAGAGGGATATTGCCGCATTATAGCTGAAGTCGCGCTGAGATCGCTCTGTAGAGCCCTTGGCGGCTTCAAGGTATGCTTCTGCCGCTTCCTCGAACTTACCCTTTTTATAGAGTTTTTGGGCCTTTCTAGCGCCCTCACGACCAGGAGGAACGGGGGAGGGAATGGTTGATCCGCCGTCGCTCTTCGAGCTATGGCGGACAAGTGGTTCATCGTTAATGGTTGATTCAAGATTTGTTTCTGCGTGGGTTGATATTAAGGAGATGGAGATCAGGGTAAGGAGAAGCATTATCGACTTCAGGGTAGTTTTGTTTACAAATCCTGACTTCTGACCTCTGAGCTCTGACCTCTGAATAGCCAGCCTGCCTCGGCTGAGGAAGCAGCCGGAAAGAATAAGGAGAATCGAAGGTATCAAAAACAGTTGAAACCGTTCTACGCGCATACTCTGGGTTGTTTCTTCAAGATCCTGAGTCGATACAGATTTGAGGTGATCATTGTACAGGGCACCTAGATCCATGTTGGCCGTTGCGGCATGCAAGTATGCGCCGCCGCTTTTCTCTGCCACGTTGTAAAGTGATTTGTGGTCGAGTTTGGTTATGACGTTTTTGCCCTTGAATTTTACATAACTGGAGGTGGAACCTTGCTCAGGTATTTTTGATCCATGTTCGTTTCCAAGTCCTACGGTAAAGATTGGGATATTGCGCTTTCCGGCTTCTTTAGCTCCGTCGAGTGAGCGGCCGGAGAGGTCTTCACCGTCGGAAATGAGAATAATCGCTTTATGTGAACCGCTCTCATTATCAAACGCGTCAAGAGCCTTGAGTATTGCATCACCAATATCTGTTTCACCCCGTGGCGCTGAATTAATAGAGACCGCGTCAAGCGATTGTATTAGAAATGAATAGTCCGTGGTCAGAGGACAGCGTAGAATGGCTTTGTGTCGGAATACGAGTAATGCGGCTCTGTCGCCTTGAAGTTTCTTGATCAGGTCCATGATATCCGTTTTCGCCCGTTGCAGCCGATTGGGGTATGTGTCGTTGGCAAGCATGGATCGAGAAACATCCAGTGCGATGATCAGGTCTCTTCCTCGTCGGTAAACCTTGTATTCTTTTGTGCCCCATTGAGGTCTTGCAAGGGCAATAAGCATCAGGAAAATTCCGCAGGTAATGAGTATCAATTGCACGACAAATTTTCTGGAAGATGAGTCGGGCCGAAGTTTTGTCTGCATGTTTAGTGACATGAAAGATTTTATTCTGATCTCACGCTTACCATGCGCAATAAACCAGAAGATACCCATAAGCGGTACAATCCATAGCAGGTAGAGTATCCAGGCGTTATCAAATTGAATGTTCATCTAAATGATTCTCCTGATAATAAGCATGTTTACGCCGATTCCGATAAGAATCATGAGCAGAGCAGGAAGGAGGACCAGAGGAAAGAGTTCGTTGTATTGCTCATACACTTCTCTTTCAATCTCTGTTGTTTCCAGTTCATCGATCGCGTTCATCGCTGATTCAAGACCTTTGGGGTCGGCAACATGAAAGTACTTTGCGCCTGTGGACTCGGCTATAAACTTTAACGTCTTTTCGTCTAGTGGGTATCGGCCTTGAATAATGACAGATCGTCCAAAGAAGTCCTTGCTTTCAACTGGGGCAACGCCGTTACGAGCGCCAATTCCTATTGTGTAGACTTTAATGCCAAGTGCTTTCGCGATTGTTACAGCCTGTTCTGGTTTGATGATGCCTGTGTTGGATTCGCCGTCGCTGAGAAGGATAATAATCTTGGAGACAGGTTCGGACTTTTCGATTCGGGCGCATGCCGTCGCCAGCCCATCACCTATGGCGGTCATCATTTCCTCCTGATTGTAGATCTGTCCATTTTTGTCAATCCTGCTTTTTGGGATCTCTACGCCTTTTAATATATGGAGAAGGGCGGAATGGTCTGTGGTGAGCGGGGCGCGGGTCGTGGCGTATCCTCCGAACGTAACCAACCCTATGAGATCGTCAGGTCTTTCCTTAATGAAATCCGCGAATGTATCTTTGACTGCGTCAAGGCGGGTTCGTTTTTTTAAGCCTGTCGGTGTTTTGATCGACAGGTCGAGCGCTTCCATCGATCCCGAAACGTCGACAACCATTTCAATGGCAATTACATTAGACGTTTGAGCAACGCGGGAAAGCACTGTCCTGGGGCGGGCCGCCGCAGTAATTGCAAGCCCCAGCCCTAACAATGTTACGATAGGAATAGCGTTAGCCAGAAAACTTCGCCATGTCGAGTCGCTCTTTGGTAAATGTACTGTTGCGGAAAAAACAATACCCCTGTTGACACGCTTGCGGTAGACAAACCAGAAGGATAAAGCCAGTGGCAGCAGGAGAAGGAAGGCCAGGGGGTATGCGAAATCAAGCATTAGACTTCACCTCCTTGCTATCGGTGTTGATGTAGTTACGCGCTGTGGTTACGGCGCGATCAACGGCAGTCTGGTCTGGCTGGTATGCCGCGAACTTAACCAGATCGGCTGCTTCCAGAAAACCTTTTATCGTGAGGAGCACTGCGCGGGAGAATCGTAAATCATTGCTGACGGCAGCAAGAAACTCTTCGGTTGTCTGTTCTGGTGCGCGTATCGCATGTTCTCGCTCTATATATCTTCGAACTATCATTGTAAGTTCTATGTAGAATTCTTTGAAAAGATCGTCATCAGGAAGGTTCTTTGACAGGAGCATTTCAAGTTCCTTCATGGCTCGTTCCTTCGGAGAGAGTTTTCTCAGCTTTGCTTCTCTGACCAGTCTGCGAAGAAGTAATGATGTGAGCCAGACTGCGGTAACTGCCGCTGCCAGAATGAGAATCAGGAAAACAAATTCTTTTCCGGAAGGGTGGATCCACAAGGGCTTTAATTCGCTATGGATGTCATCTTGATGTTTTTCGGATGGTGCATGTGCTTTGAATAGGATGGGCCGAGTTGCGAACCAGCTTGACGCGGCAGGAGTCTTTCGTGAATCGGTCAATGTTACGGCCATTGGCGCAATTCGATATTTGTCCGAAATTACGGGTGTGAGTCTAATGTGCTTCTCGATGGTAATCCTTCCCGCCGTATCTACAGGTTCACCACCATACTCACCGCTTAACAGAAACCCGGTAAGGCGATCTTCAATGTCGGGAAGCTCAACTGCGATACGATTGTCGCTGGAAATCTTTATTGTCAAAAGTATATCTCTGTCGTAATGCACTTCGCTGGGCTCAGCAGTCATCACCATCTCTATTGGCCCCCATGACATATCCTCTGTGCGGATGTTTAACGAGTCCCGTGCCGAGTCGATTTCGCTCGAGCAACTGCAGAGTGCGAGAGTCAGAAATAATGGCATTATCGTTTTAAGTCTTTTCATTCCATTCGCCTGATTTGTTAGTTCTCAGCGGACCCGTGTGTGTCTTCTGTGAAAGAGTTGTCTGATGTCACCGATGAACGGGCGATCGGTGCTGAGGTAAACATTGTCGATCTTGAACCGCCTGAATGATTTCTCGAGGTTCTCTCTCATGATGTCAGATTGATCGTTAAAATGCTTTCTGACCGATGTCGAACTGGTGTCAATCAGTCTGAGTTCTCCGGTTTCGGGGTCCTGTATTTCTAAAAGCCCGGCGTTTATCAGGCTACGCTCTCTCGGGTCTGACACCACGCAGCATATCAGGTCGTGACGTTTCGCGGTGACTCGCAGTTCCTTTTCAAATTCGGTATCAATAAAGTCTGATATAAGAAAGACAACGGATTTTCTTTTTTGTACGTTGTTAAGGAATCTTAACGCGCCAGCGATGTCCGTCTTATGTCTGGTTTCATCCGAGGCAAGGACTTCGCGGACAATCCTTCTTACGGCTGTCCTGCCTTTGCGTGGGGGGATTGATTTGACTATTCTGTCGCTGAATAGTATCAGGCCCACTTTGTCCTGGTTCTTGATGGCGGAAAGTGCCAGCAGGCAGGAGATCTCCGCGGCGACTTCTGCTTTAGATTTGACGGTGGAGCCAAAAGACTGGGAGCCCGATATGTCTACGAGAAACATGATGGTCAATTCTCGTTCTTCTGCGTATCTTTTAATGAAGGGGTGTCCCATTCTCGCTGTGACGTTCCAGTCGATAGCTCTGAAGTCATCGCCTGCGACATACTCACGTACCTCGTCGAACTCGATGCCTTGACCTTTAAAAACAGAGTGATACTCGCCAGAGAGCTGCTCGTCGACCATCCGGTTGGTTATAACCCTGATCATTCCAACCTGTTTCATCAGTTCTTCTGTATCAATAGACATATTATTTAATGGTTAATGGTTAATGGTTATGGGACGGGTATTGTATCGAGTATTTTTGCAATAATATTTTCGCTGGTGATCTCTTCTGCTTCTGCTTCGTATGTCAGTATTACCCTGTGTCTTAAAACATCGTAGGCAATTTCTTTGACGTCCTGGGGTGTGGCATAAGCTCTTCCGTTGACCATCGCGTTAGCACGTGCAGCTATGTTGAGAAATAAAGTTGCTCGAGGTGATGCGCCATATTCAATGTGGTGTTCTATATCCAGGTTGTAGTCGCCGGGTGTTCTTGTCGCAAAGACAACGTCCAGTATATAGTCGCCCACTTTTTCGTCGCAATAAACCTGGTCGAGTACGTTTCGCATGGAGAGAACATCCTCTGCTGTCATAACAGATTCGACAACAGGCTCAGCCTTGCGTGTGAAGCGGTTCATGATTCTTCGTTCGTCATCCTTGTTCGGGTGTGTAATTATGCATTTCAGCATGAAACGATCTATCTGCGCTTCCGGCAGGGGGTAGGTGCCTTCCTGTTCGATCGGGTTTTGTGTAGCCATAACCATGAATGGTGTAGGGAGCTTATACGAAGTATCTCCGATGGTTACCTGTCGTTCCTGCATGGCTTCCAGAAGTGCCGATTGTACTTTGGCGGGTGCTCTGTTGATCTCGTCCGCCAGCAGAAGGTTTGTGAATACCGGACCTTGCTTGGGTGAGAAGGTTCCGTCTTTAGGGTTGTAGATCATTGTGCCTACGACATCGGCGGGCAGTAGATCCGGAGTGAACGATATCCTTTTGTACTGTAGTCCGATCGCATCTGATAATGTTTTTACAGCAAGTGTTTTCGCCAATCCAGGCACACCTTCGAGAAGGATGTGTCCGCCAGTGATGAGCGCTATCATCATTCTGTCCAAGAGTTTTTCCTGTCCAACGATGACTTTTGTTACTTCTTGTCTGAGTTTGTCGATGACCTGAACTTGCTCGGCGATCAGATCGGTAGCTTTTTCAATATCCGGATTCATGATTACTCCTTTTTGCCGTCATTATTTTTTTATGTCTTTGGGCTTGGGCTTTACTGCTGATTCTCTTGTAGAAACCATATTGTCAGTTTTGTAGGTCGCAAGCGTGTATGTGTATTTGGAGAATTTCGCATTCAAATCCTGTATCTTCTTTTTCAGGTTCTTGCGCGTAAGGTCACTTTCGACTTTTTCTGCCAGGGCTTTTTCTTTCTCCTCTTCAGAGATATCGGGCGTGTCTGCGTCAGCATCTTTTTTCGGAATTAGGGGTTTGAGCTCGGCACTCAGTCGAACATATCGTTCCTGAATGGCTCCTGGTGTAGCTCCGATTTGCACCTTGTATGTTTCGCCTTTTAAAGTTTCGGCCGTATATGTGATTGGTTTGTCGAAGCCCATCTTCTTATCGGATAGGCCGGCCTGGGCAATGTCATTGAAGTGAAGTCCCGTCAGTGCAGATCTCAGCGTTGAGACGGTGGACTCAACGGTTGCCTCTCTCTTTCTGAGACCCTCTACTATCATCTCGCCGTTCACAGTTGTCAGCACCAGTGGTTTTCCGTCATGACTTTGTATTGATATTCGTTCGATATCCGCTTCTGGAATATTTAAAAGCTCGGTTTCCAGCCAACCATTAGGATCCACGGTCACGTGATGAAAGTTGTCCTTTACGAGATATGCGGTCTCCCCCAGGTCAACAGAGATAAACGTGCCTTCCGGGACGCCTCGAAAATTGGACTCCTCAGCCGATTGCCTTATGTTGCCAATGAGCAAAGATACGAGTTCATTGCCTGCGGTGTCTTTCAGTTTTATCAATGTGCCCGAACCAGCTTGCGGTGGTGGGATAATCCCCATTCTGGCGCGTAGGGCGTCAGTGACGGTCGGCACTTGACCTATTTTAATATCGGCAATTCTGATGACCATGTCTTTAATCCGGTCGAACTTAACCGTATAATCCTGCTTGTCTCTGCAGACCCAGATGTCGTTTATGCGAGCTATAGTCAGAGATTCATCTTCTTTTTCGATAATAATCTCATTTATTTCGCTATCGGCCAAATTTGGAAAAATAGTTTCTCCTTGCCTGGTCGGCGGTTTCTTGTAGGTGTCGCGTGAAGTATACACGGCTGCAATAATCAGTATTGCGGCTGTGGCGATAAGGATTAAAAGTTGTTTTCCCTTCATAGTCCAGTTCCTTATGTTTTAGCGTTTTTTACGTCTGTATAATCCATAACAAAGACCAGTGATGCATACAGCTAGAGGCATCAACGTAATATTAATAAGTTTAACGGTAACCCCGAGGTCTTCTATGTCTTTGCGTAGATTTTTTCGGACTTCTCTAAGTTCTTTCTGAATTCTCAGAACCTCTTTTCTGAAGTTGTCGACCTCCTTCTTTTGAGCTACGTTAATGATGAAGCGCTGACTTTCGTCTTTTTGAGACTGCAGTGCACTCATTTTTCGCTGTATATCTCTAAGTCTGGTTTGAAGTTCTTCTTCGCGGGTGTGCCATAACCTTTGAGCTTTCTCTTCCCTGGCGATGACTTCTTTGAACGGTCTGTTGAATTTGCCTCTGGATCTGATTGCAATCAGATCTGCGCTGCCAACCATTTGTTCCACCGCATTTGCGAAGAAGTTTATGTTATCGTTGAATGGTTGATGTACCGTTTGTCCCATCATATTAAGTGCTCGTACGCAGAATTGGTCGTAGATCATGTCGGCATCAGCAATCAAGATAAGAGAACTTTCACCTTCCTGCAGGCTTTTATGTTTTGACGGTAAATTTTCTTCTTCCGTTTTTGAGTCGTTCGCGGCAACATCCGTGTTCTCGGCAGGATCTCCGTCGGAAAAGGCGGTTTTGAATTTTCCTGTGACGCGAATTGCGATATTACGGGCAGCTCCAGGCTGGTGCAGTTCGGCGCGTATTGCAGGTGTGCCGTACCTTGCTGTCATACTGCTTACCATAACCGCATTTTTTAGAGATTTGACAAGAGGTGTAAAGGCCAAGTCGTCGGATGTGTTGTCAGTAAAGGCTCCCGCGAAGGGCGTCATCAGGATTTCCAGCTGAGATGTCAGGATGTCACTGTCGTTAATAGTCTCGCCGCGCAGTGTCAACCAAAGAGGGGAGTCTTCAGCCCTGTTGCCCATTTGCACTCTTGATGCTGACCCGATGTCGGCAACAACTTTTCTTTGCTCAAAACCTACACCCCAGCTGTTGAGGAGTTTTTCGAGATTTGAAGAGTTGTCGTGACGCATTTGCATCATGCCTTGCTGTCCGGGTGGAGGCGCATCAACATTGCAGAACGGATCTAGAAAAGCAATCACATGTCCGCCGTTCAGCAGATATTGATCAATGGCAAACAATGTCGCGTCCGACACCTCTTTCGGATGGACTATTATTAATGTGTCGATGATTTTGCTTATTTCTTTGGTGTCTATCCTGATGTTGTGGACATGATAATAGTTCTGAAGTTCTTGAAAGGCAATCCATGGCGGGGTGGGTGGGGCCTGGTTGGGCATGTGAAACCGGTTCTGTTCCCCCAATACCGGCAGACTGCTCATGACTCCGACAGAAGGTTGTTCGGGGTGCGATATACGGTTGATCAATCGTGTGATAGTGTATTCAAGCAGTTGTTCTCCTCTTGGGTCAATAAAAGGAATTGTTGCATCTATCTCACCTGATACGGCGACCAGACCGAAAAAGAAAGGTGTTCCCATCATGTTCAGTGGTTGCCCTGCAACGCCATAGCGATGCGCCCACTCTTCGTCATCGCTGTCCGGTTTTGGGTCGTATTGTTCTATGATGACCATTCCTTTGCTGGCTATTGTGTATTCATGTAGAAGGTCTTCTACCTGCGAGGCAAAGTTCTTCATATGCACAGGAGCCTGGGGATTGCTTTTGCTGAAAAAGAACTTCAGCGTCACTGGTTGATCCAGCTGGGAGAGAATGGATTTGGTTCCGCTGGAGAGTGAATAGAGCTTCTCCTCGGTTAAATCTATTCTGATTTTAATATTGTTAAATATCACATTAAGCGCCACAAGTATGGCCAGAAGGGTCAGAAGCCCTGCAGTACCACCTGTGAGTTTTTTGAGGGTGTGTGTGTCCCTGTTCTTCATTCGGCTGTTTCCTTTCGGTTGTCTGTTGAAATTATGCTGATTTTCTGTTGTCAATTACTATGTATGTGGCGAATATCATGAATGTCATTACGCTTAGATAATAGATTATATCGCCCATATCGAGGACTCCTCGCTGAATTGATTCAAAATGTGTCCAGAAGCTGAGGGTGGACACCACTGTGATTACCCATGCCCATTCGCTGAAAAGGTTTGTGATAAAAGGTGTGCCTGCCATCACGAGGATAAAGCATATTGTAAGAGATAATACGAAGCTGATTACCTGGCTTTTTGTTGTGGCCGAAGTAAACAGACCCACGGCAACATAGCATCCGGCCAGAAGTGCGGCTCCTATGTAGCCGCAAAATATCACACCCATGTCAGGGTCACCTAGATAGTTGACGGTTATTATGACGGGGAATGTCAACGCAAGCCCTATTACAATGAATAGCCATGCAGCCAGAAATTTGCCGATAATAGCGTCGCCCAATGTTATCGGCATTGTGAGCAAAAGTTCGATGGTTCCTGTTCGCTGCTCCTCAGCCCAGAGTCCCATAGTTGATGCCGGGACCAGCAGAAGATACACAATTGGAATCCACGCAAAGAAAGAAGCCAGATCCGCTACCCCTCGTTCGAAAAGAGGGAAGCCAGGCCACATAAAAGTCAATGCACCAATGAGTACAAGAAATACGACCATGAAGACGTAAGCTACAGGAGCTTCAAAGTATGATTTCAGCTCTCTCTTGAAAATTGTTGCTATATTCATAAGGCTCCTCATTTGCTTTCCTCCCTGCCGATTGTAAGGCTTCTGAACACATCATCCAGTCGCCCTGTATCACTCTTTTTCTTCAGTTCGTCTGGTGTTCCGTTGGCAACGATGCAGCCCTTGTTGATGATTATTGCGCGCGTGCACACGGCTTCTACTTCTTCCAGAATATGTGTTGATATGATAATGGCCTTGTTAGATGACATCTCCTTGATCATCTTGCGGACAGTGTGCTTCTGATTGGGGTCAAGCCCGTCCGTGGGTTCATCCATAATAAGCACAGGCGGGTCACTCAGCACGGCTTGTGCAAAGCATGTCCTCTGGCGGTATCCTTTTGAGAGAGTGTGGATTGTCTGTCGTTGAACGTCCCTGAGTTGACAGCGCTCCATGGCGGTTTCCACTTTGGTTTGGAGCTCTTTGCCTCTATATCCTCTTATTTCGGCAGAGAATTTCAGAAAGTTCTCGACAGTCATTGAGTCGTATGCCGGCGCATTTTCCGGCAAATAACCGATTTGTGCTTTTGCCTCAACAGGATTGCTGAGCATATCATGGCCGCATACAGTTGCTGTTCCTGATGCTGGGGGCAGAAAACCGGTTAACATTCGCATGGTTGTGGTTTTCCCGGCACCGTTCGGGCCCAGAAATCCAAGTACTTCTCCTTTTGCCACTGAAAAGGATATACCGTTTACAGCTTTAATAGAGCCGAAACTTTTATAAAGATCTTTTGCTTCAAGCATTATGTCCTCCCTTTGCGTTATAACCAAATATTTATTATTTTCTTAAAAAGAATTGTAATTGTTTAGATTATCTCGTCATTCGTCAAGCCGATTGTCATAGAATGAACGCGATGTGAGACAACGGGCGTAGTTGTGGGCATATATTTTATCTCTCCTGCACTTTCTTGGGTATAACAATAGTTAAAATTCCTTTATTCGATAATCTCTTCTCAATCCTGCCGGCGTCAACAGGGACTGGCAGTAGAATACGTTTTTCGTGCTGTTGATGGCTTATGCCCATGGCGTCTATCATTTCGTAGTGACTCTTGACGGTTAGAAGTCTGTCGTCAAGTGATATGGCGACGTTCGAAATATTGGTCCCGGGAATGCTTATGGCTATGATATAATTGTCGTTCTCATCTTTCATATCCATGCCGGGTGATCTGATCAGCGTGTTCCAGTCATCATCAATGCCCATTATCCTGTCTATAACATCAAAGTCTTCATGAGCTCTTCGCATCATGCGATGCATTTCTTTTTGCATTTCGGTGAAGATGTTATTCACGTTCTCTTGTGGATGCCTTATGTGTTCGTTTTTGCCGTATCCGGGAGGGATAGGAAGTCGCATCGGCAGCGACTGGTCGTTTTCTCCGGTTCTATTGCAGCCGGAGGCCACGGCGGTAATGGTGGTTTTCTTGTTTTGAAAGAGGGCGTCCTCTTCCTTCGAGATATATGTGTATAGGATTATCGCCTGAAAGACCAGAATGCCCAGGAGGAGCAGCCGGTCAATCGTAATGATCTTCTCGATTTTCGTCGTTGAGTCTTTCATCTCCCGATATATACGCAGTTATTGTGCCAATTGCTTAAGGCGCTTTAATAGGTGAGTTTCTGCAGCGTTTGCATTTAGAAGCGCGACAAAATTACCGCTACTGCGACAAATTGTCCAAAGAAAGAACTCGTGCAAAACGTCACTATTTATATAGAATGCGCTTGTAATATGAGAACATGTCTAAGACAACATAAAGTCTCGCTCACAGCCATTACCGCGATTCTTGTGCTCATGATTGCTATTTTGGCAGGGAGCAGTCTGATGATTCTGCGTTCGATGCAGAGGCAGCTCGCCCATGCATCTGCGGCTGTCTCAGTCGCTGAGCTTGGTAAAATGATGGCTGCACACCTGGGCCGTCAGCCGATTGTGGTCTCGTCAGAGCAGACAGAATCATCATGGATAAGTTTTTCCAGTCAGGTTCGATCACTTTGTGCCATGGAGAAAGGGCTGCAGTATGTTTCCATAATAAGGGACGGTGTAACGCTCTTTCATGTGCAGAGAGGCGGGCTTGGCTCTGATAAGTTAATTTCCGAGGAGGAAATGCAAAGAGCCGCCAGCACGGTTCATCTCCATAGAGGATTGTTGGATATTGGGTTAGAAACAATCCCTGTTGTGTTGTTTTCCAGGGAAGTCATGGGCGAAGACGGCAAGCTGACCACCGTGGAAGTAGCTATAAAGCGAGATACAGTTGAGCGTGAGAGAATGACCTCCGAGTATGCAATCGCGCAAATGTTTAAGGTTGCGCTGGTAACAATTGTCATATCCTTTGCACTTTGTATTCTTCTGGTCGTTTGGATGATGCGTGCAGAGCATCTGAGGGAATTGGGCAGGCGGGAGGAGGAGCATCTTGCGTTTGCCGGTGTGATGGCGAATGGAATTGTTCATGATTTTCGCAACCCCATGTCTTCATTGAAACTTGATGTGCAGATGATGGCACGCGAGACGGAGAAAGAAGAAGGGAGCGACTCAGTCAAAATACAGACGCTGGCGGAAAGGGCGCGCAAGACAATAGACAGGATGGATAAGGTTTTCGAGGAGTTCTTGTATGTATCCAAACCGCCTTCAGATGCGCGTGAGGCGTTGGATGTCTGTTCCTGCGTCCGGGAGTGCTTGACTATTCTTGAGGCGAGAGTTCTGCATGCCGGAACGAAGTTGACATCATCAATTCCTGAAGGGCCAGTCAATGTTCTTGTCTATAGGGCTTCGTTCCACCGTGCTGTCATGAATGTGATTCTAAATGCCGAACAGTTTGTCTCGGGTATAGAAGGTGAGATCAGTGTCACGGTATTCTCTTCTGATCGAAACGCGATTGTTGAGGTAATGGATAATGGGCCAGGCGTTAAGGATGCGGATCAGGATAGAATATTTGAGATGTTTGAATCTGGACGTCCAAACGGAACGGGATTAGGTCTGTTTCTTGCTCGTGCAGCGATAGAAAGTTCTGAAGGTGAAATATCGGTAAGAAATCGAGAGAACGGGGGTGCATGTTTTCGTATAGAGGTGCCCCTTGCGGATGAGGGGGAAGTATGAGCGTGGGGCATGTGTTGATTATTGAGGATGATCCTGACGGGCGTCTGTCGGTGAAGGCGGCAATTGAGGATATCGGTTTCGATGTGACTGATGTCGAGAATGGCGAGGCGGGTGTTAGTCTCGCCATGGGGCAGGCGTTTGACGTGATTCTTTGTGACTTGGTTTTGCCGGATATTGACGGGCTTAAGGTGATGGAAAGAGTCGGAAAGGCCGACACACAGGTCCCGTTCTTAATCATGACCGCATATGGTACTGTTTCGACTGCTGTTCAGGCTTTGAAGGCTGGTGCATATGATTATATCACCAAGCCGCTGGACTTAGATGATATACAGGCGAAAGTCAAGAATGCTGCGGAAGTTCATCAGCTTCGGACAAAAGTAGAAGGCTTGCAGAGGTCTGTTAATAATAAATACAGCGCTTCCTCTATCGTTGCGAGAGACAAGGCCATGATTGAGATTCTGGATCAGGTGCGGATACTTGCTGATACTGATGCGACAGTATTGATTCAAGGTGAGAGCGGAACAGGAAAGGAGCTGATAGCGAGAGCCCTCCATGTTGACGGGAAAAGGAGAAATGGTCCGTTTGTTGCGGTCAATTGCGGGGCGTTTATAGAGAATCTTCTGGAGAGCGAACTTTTCGGCCATGAGAAGGGCGCGTTTACTGGTGCGACGAGCCAGCGTAAAGGAGCTTTTGAGCGCGCAAAGGGCGGCACTCTATTTTTGGATGAAATCGGAAATGCGCCGGAGTCAGTTCAAATTAAACTTTTGAGAGTTTTGGAAGAGCGGGAGTTCACGAGAGTCGGAGGTGAAAAGAGTATTAAAGCTGATGTGCGCATTGTGTCGGCCTCTAATAAGATCCTCGATGATCTGGTTGCCGATGGCGAATTTAGAGCAGATCTTATGTATCGGGTCAAGGTCGTTACCGTCGCCCTCCCTCCACTTCGGAGCAGAGCAGGGGATATCCAACCACTTGTGGAACGTTTTGTGGCGGATATCTGTCGTGAGTATGGTCGAAATATCGATCACATTGATGATAGTGTATACGCAAAATTGAAGTCATATAATTGGCCGGGAAATATCAGGGAACTCAGGAATGTTATTGAATCGGCAATTATAATGATGACTGGCTCTGCGCTCCAGGATAAAGATATAAGGATTGATTCAAATCTCACGCTCGAGAATGATAAATTTACGGTGCCTGACGATATGTCTATGGACGCATTGGAGAAAGAGATACTTGTGCAGATGCTGGGTAGAAACAAGGGCAACAAAACAATAGTTGCAGATAAACTTGGGATATCCCGACGGACTATTCAACGCAAGATCAAGGAATACGATCTGCCCTTCTAATTAGAATGTTCCGCTCTGACAAACGGGGCATCGCGTATGAAAGCTTATGCAGGGTTCTCTGCGATAATCAGTTTAATTTCTCTTTATGACCGTCCGGTCATAGGCGTTAGCAAGTGCCTGCGCAAGGAAGATAGATGCAGATGTGGGGAAAATCGGCACCTCTGCTTTCCGCCCTTTATTGAAAATCTGTTTCAGGAGAGGTGAGAGCTGACTGTCTCATTGATAAGCATTTGTCGCACTAGTAGATTTTTCTCATATGGGAGGGAGGAATATGCAACATAAGTCGGTACTTGGCTATGGTGCGTCGTGCAATTTGTATGCCTTGTTCTTTCAAGGCCTCCATGATTGCTTGGTCAGAAAGCGGTTTAATAGGGTCTTCTTCGGCAACCATGCCTGCTATGATATCTTTAACAGATTCATTTGAAATGTCGGAGCCGGTATCGGTTTTTATACCCGTTGTGAAAAAGTATTTCAGCTCGAAAAGGCCAATAGGGGTTTGCATGTATTTGTTATTTACAGCTCTGCTTACTGTGGTTTCGTGGACGCCTACAACATCGGCGACATTCGCCATGGTCATGGGTCTAAGTCTAGAGACGCCATGGTCGAGAAAGTCGGTTTGAGTGGTAATGATTTCTGATGCGATACGGTGTATTGTTTTCTGGCGCTGCTGAATGCTCTTAATGAGGAATGTGCCAGCTTGAATGCGCTCTCTGATGTAATCTTTAACTTCTTTCTTTGTC